>CAJTSY010000150.1:4660-6090 GCA_910578995.1 uncultured Acetatifactor sp. | reverse complement strand
CATGGGCGAGGCGCATCACCAGTCTGCCCTGTTTCATGAACTGGACCGGGATGAAGAATGTGACAAACTGGAAGAAGAGTGGGAAAAAGAGTGGGAAGAAGCGCAGATTGCGGAATACGGGGCGGCAGGCGTTATCATGGACGGAAAAAATTATTACTACCAGGGACAGCTGGTCAATATTTTTCTGGATGTCCGGGCCGACAAATCCTTTTACACACTGGATCTGAACCCGGCAGGATGCGTCAATATCAGGATTATCCGCGATGCGGATGATAAGATTTCAGGGGTTTCCTATATGACGGATGCGGAAGCGGCCAGGCTGTTTGAAGACAATGCGGGTGAGGAAGATATAACAGGTGACGATGCAGACGGTGCCGATGCGGAAGAGGCCGATGAGAATTCGGACGACTGGAAGGAAGATGCGGGTGGCAGAACCTGGTATCCGCAGGTTATTCCTGTCGATTTTGGATCGATAAAGGATGGGGATGTAGTCTGGTTGGGAGAATACACCCTGTCCGAGGGAGACAGAATCTGGTATGCTGTTTCGGCGGAAACAGGAAACGGAATGCAGGTGGGCTTTGCGGAATCCGGCGATACGCTTTTGAATACAGTCTATTATGCTGTACAGAATCAGCGTCAGACAGGCGAAAATCTGGAATGCATCGCGAGCATTACCCTTAAATTCCCGGCAAAGCCCGGAACCTATCAGCTGTTCCTTCGGGCGACAGAGGGGGATTTGGGGAATGTAAAGGGCAGTGTTTCCATTGGATATGTGGCAGATGCTGTATATTATTAAGCGGAACTCAATGCCTGTCTCATGGAAAGAAACCGACTGTCCCAGCTTCGCGCCGGAGCCTGTGAAAATATGACCGCCATTGCCGTCTGCAATTATCCGGAAACGGTGCCTGTTTGTTCAAGACAGGCCTGAATTTCGGCATATACGGCGCGGTCATTTTCAAATATTTTCGCGAACAGGCTTTTCAGCGTTTCCTGTGTTTCCTTTTGTAAAATCAATGCAGAGGACTGTCCGGTGATGTTATATCCGGTTTCAGGGCCTACGCCAAGCGCGCCCCATATCTTCCATCCGATGCCGTGTGTTCCATCATTTCCATCCTTGAGATACCGAGAAAAAAGAACTTTTTTCAGCCGGGCATATATCTCTTTATCTGTAAAAATATCGCACAGCAGGTTTCCGGCTCCGCAGAAGCTTTCTACGGCATGCCATCTTGTTTCGATCGGTACACCGGTTAGGCCGCACATCATTCCGGCAGTGTCCATGGCGTTTTCCGGCGTCACATGGTCAAGTACATCCATAATCACGCTTTCAAGCGCCGCATCCACCGGAAAGAGTACCTGATGATTTAAGATTTTCTTCATGTCGCTATAACCATGGCCTGAAGGGCTTACTTTCTTTAGTGTAGTTGTTTTTT
>CAJTSY010000150.1:1439-4560 GCA_910578995.1 uncultured Acetatifactor sp. | reverse complement strand
TATACCATGGACTGGGACAGTCTGTACAGTCTTTTTCCGTACCCTTTATTGCGTTGCTTTCCATGTATGGCGTGGCCGCCTGATAAATGGGGGCTGTGATGGCAGGACAGCTTTCAGCATATTGTAATTTGCGGAAAGACTGTGTATAATAGTAAAATAAGAGAAAAACAGGGAACGGGAACTGAGTTCCAAAGGAGAAAAAATGGTGAATACACAGTTCATAATCGACTATCTGTCAGCTTTGAGCACGAATAATAACCGTGAATGGTATCACGCAAATAAGGAGGACTATAAAAAGGCAAACGCGGAGTTTGAAAAATTATTACAGAGGCTGATTCTGGAAATCGGAAAATTTGACGGCAGTATTTTACATAATGTTCCGAAAGACCTTACTTTTAAGCTTGTGAGGGATACTCGTTTCAGCCATGACAAATCGCCGTACAACCCCGCATTCCGCGCCCATATTGCCGCTGAGGGGAAGCTGCCGGTTCCTGTGGGGTATTATCTTATGATAAAGCCCGGCAGCCAGTCCTTTTTAGGCGGCGGCCTGTTTGCGGATATGTTTAAGGACGCGACAACGATGATAAGGGATTATATTGTCCAAAACGGCGAAGCGTGGGAAGAAATCATACATGAGCCGGAGTTTGAAAAACACTTTTCCGTGCAGGGAACCACCCTGAAAAATGTTCCTGCGGGATATGAGAAGGAGCATCCCCAGGCGGAATACCTGAAATTTAAGAGCTGGTATCTGGAATATCCGCTGAGAGATGAAGAAGTGACAGATGCAGAAGGGTTTGTGGTGAAGGCGGCAGAGCTTTTCCGCATCATGAAACCCTTTAACGATTATCTGAACAAAGCGCTTGCAGGGTTCCGGATGCCAACCAGGTAACATAAAAAGGGTTGAAAGGGATTATCCCCGGTAAGAGGGGCCGGTGACATCGCGGAAAGGAACAGGTAGCACCATGTGGAGACGTCTCTCAATTTATTTTAAGGAAATGTACCCGATCCTACCGAGATTTGCCCTGGGGCTGATCATCTTCGGGGAGATTCATTTTATCATCCTGTTAAATGCGGGCATCCGGGATTTCAGACTGGGCCCGCAGGAACTGATCGGCGGCTTTACCGTGTTCAGCTTCCTTCTGTGGCTCCGGATTGCGGACGATTTTAAGGACTATGAACTGGACTGCCGCCTGTTTGCCCACCGGCCCCTTCCCTCCGGAAGAGTACACAAAAAGGATCTGGCGGTTTTTGTCTCTGTCCTGATTGCGATTACCGTGCTGCTGAACCTGCTGTTCATGAATAATTTCGGGTTCTTCCTGTTTCTCTATATTTATGGGACACTAATGTCCCTCTGGTTTTTCAGCAGGAAAAAGATTCAGAAAAGCCTGCCCCTGGCCCTTGTCACCCACAATCCGGTGCAGATGATTATGAATATCTACATCATCTCATTTACCTGCCTTAAGTACGATCTGCCCCTTTTTACCTGGGTGAATTTCCTGGCGGCATGGACGCTGTATTTCCCTGCGCTGATCTGGGAAATTTCCAGAAAGATACGCGCGCCGGAGGATGAGACGGAATATGTCACCTATTCCAAACTGTTCGGTTACAAAAAGGCCACGCGATTTATCCTGCTCATCACCTGGGTGGATATCGTCACCAATTTTCTCCTGGTGTGGAATCTGAATAAACTGACTGTGCTTGCCCTTCTGACAGACGTGACATGGATGACGGTGAAATTTGTCCAGTTTATGAAAAATCCCGCCCGGTTTGCCATTGTGGATAAAGTGGAACGGTATACCTACATCCAGGAATCACTGATGCTGCTGACTATACCGGTTTATCTGATTTTCGGAAGCCTGTAAATCGGGAGTGCAGGGAGGGCTGAAGATGCAGGGAGGAGGCGACTGTGAAACAGGACATTCATATCAGAAAGGCTGTTAAAACAGATATTGATTGTATCGGAAAGCTATACGAGGATATCTGTGATTACCTGGAAAAGCACAAGAATTATTCCGGTTGGAAAAAGGATATTTATCCGGTTCGTTCCGATGCGGAAAAAGCGTTAATGGAAGATGCGCTTTATGTTGCCCGGGTGAAGGGGAAAACTGCAGGAACGATTATTTTAAGGCATGAGCCGGAGGAAGGGTATCAAAATGGCAGCTGGCTGACGGAGGATGATTACGGGCACATTTATGTAATTTATACGCTCGCTGTCCATCCCGATTTTCTCAAGTGCGGTGTGGGAACAGAGCTGCTGGCATTCGCGGAACAGACAGCACGGAAAGAAGGGTGTGTGAGCATCAGGCTTGATGTTGTCAAAGGGAATATTCCTGCGGAACGGCTTTATCAAAGATGCGGATATCAGTTGACAGGAACCGTAAGCCTGGGATATGAAGAGTATGGGCTTCCCTGGTTTCACCTTTATGAAAAAATTTTATAAAAGAATTATGTTTGGGCCTTGAGTAAAAATAACGGAGGCGCATATGATAATCACCCGGAAAAACCATATGACAACAGATATCGGCTCAAAAGCCGGAAACCTCTTCCTGCTCCAGAGGGCAGGCTTTCAAGTGCCGCCCTTTTTCTGTGTGGGCCAGTCTTTCCGTGAGGAGGAAGTCCTGGATTACCTTGGAGCAAATTTTCCGGATAGCAGGTCTTTCTCCGTCCGTTCCTGTGCTTCTCTGGAGGATTCTGACGGATGTTCTTTCGCTGGACAGTTTAAGACCTTTCTGAGGGTTCCCCGGGAAGAAGTCTGCATGCGTATCCGGGAAGTCCTTGGCCATGGGAAGCATCCTGAAAAGACTGCATATTTTCAGGCTCATGGCATTGCTCCTGCCGCTCTGAAAATGCACGTCATCATACAGGAGATGGTGGAGCCGGACGTCTCCGGCGTCCTGTTCACCGCCAACCCCCAGGGGATTCTGAACGAATCCGTTATCGTATGCGGAAGGGGAGCAGGAGACCAGGTTGTGGAGGACAGGGCGGATGTTACCACCTATTATTATAATCTTGCCGACAAAAACGGTTATTATGAGCAGGCCGGGGACTCACCCCTTTTGACAGAGGGGGAGATAGAAGAGCTGATTCAATCCTCGCAGCAAATCCGGGCACTGCTTGCCTG
>CAJTSY010000150.1:0-1339 GCA_910578995.1 uncultured Acetatifactor sp. | reverse complement strand
GGGAGATAGAAGAGCTGATTCAATCCTCGCAGCAAATCCGGGCACTGCTTGCCTGTGGGATGACGGGGGAATCCGATGAGGCTTTCAGCAGGAATACAGACAAGGCATCTGATAAGTCTTTTGACAGGAATACAGACGTGACACCTGACAAGGATTTCGACATAGAATTTGCCATACAGAACCACCATATATATTTTCTGCAGGCACGCCCTGTTACCTCCATTGACAGGACGGCCCCCGCCATTATCCTGGACAACAGCAACATCGTGGAGAGCTATCCCGGCATCACCCTGCCCCTTACCCAGAGCTTTATCCGGGATGCTTACTATCAGGTATTTAAAAGCCTGCTGCTCCACCTGACAGGGGAGCCTGAAACCGTGGAGCAGATAGACGGCAATCTGCAGCATATGGTGGATATGGCAAACGGGCGGGTATATTACCGCATCAGCAACTGGTATGATGTGCTGCTCCTGCTGCCCTTCAGCAGCCGCCTGATTCCCATCTGGCAGGAAATGATGGGTGTCAGGGACAAAAAAGTGTCTTCGGCACATTCTGCCGGAAATCCCGCCGGAAATCCTAACGGAAATTCCGGTAAACAGGGCAGAATCCGCCGAAAAACCCGGCTGAAGGTGGCATACTCTTTCATCCGTTTTTTGCTGACCTGCCCCAGGGAAATGGAGAAACTGGATCTGTATTTTCAGGAAATCATTCAGCGGTTTGAAGCCCTGGAGACGGACGCGGAGGACAATCGTATTCTGCTGAAACACTACCATACACTGAAGGAAATGACAGTGAAGCGCTGGGATATCACTTTGGTCAACGATATGTACGGCTTTCTTTTTACAGGGCTTCTGAAATCCCGTTTGAAGGCAAGGCATGTTCCGGATTATGAACTGGCTGCGAACCGTGCCATTTCCGGCGTTCAGAAACTGGAAAGCATGCGCCCCATCGAACAGCTGCAGAAACTGGCTCATCAGGCCGGGGAGGAAAACAGGTTGCCGGAATTGCGGGCAATACAGAGCAATGAGGCGTATTTTCAATATATCGGGCAGAGCAATCATGCCTTTTCCCGGGCTTTGCAGGCTTATGTCCGGGAGTTTGGCGACCGGAATGTGGAAGAACTGAAACTGGAAAGTAAAACCTTCCGCACGGATCCGGTACTGTTGATTCGCTGTATTCTGCAGTATGCGGAGAGCCTTTTCCTTGCGGACAGTGAAGTTTCCGGGGCAACTGACGCGGAAACTTCAGAAGCATCTGTAGATGCCGGGCATTCTTCTATAGAAAAAGCCGCTCCGCCTCCGCTCACCGGCCTGTCCGCGTTTTATGCGAAGAGAGCCGC
>CAJTSY010000149.1 GCA_910578995.1 uncultured Acetatifactor sp. | reverse complement strand
TCTCCCGCTTCGGTCTGTAAACACAAAAAGTTCCAATAAAAAACTGCCGCACCATGGTAACCAAAACCATGGCGTGGCAGTTTTCCATTTTCCACTTTATATCCTTCCCACCAGGTATCCCTGTCTGCCCTCCCGCAGAAAGACAGGCAGCGTGTCGATGGCAGCTTCCACCTCATACCACCTTCCGCCCTCATACCGCTGCCCGGTGCCCGCATGGAGGAAAAAGGCCCCCGCCGGCAGATAGACGCTGCGCTCACGGGCCTTTTCGCGGCAGACAGGCGCCACCAGGATATCCGGCCCGAACATATAGGCATCCTGAATGTTCCAGCAGTTTTCATCCTCCGGGAATTCGTAGAACATGGCACGCATCACCGGGCTCCCCGTCTCATGCGCTTCCTCCATCAACCCCCGGATATAATCCCGCATCAGTTCCCGGATACGGATAAATTTCGCCATGATCTCATAGTTCTCTTCCCCGTAACTCCAGATTTCATTCTCCGCTCCCGTCCATTCACGCACTTCGCCTGCCTGATTGATGATGGTTTCCCCGGGCTGGCGGCATCCGTGGAGACGCATAACCGGGCAGAAGGTTCCGAACTGAAACCATCTGACCAGCAGTTCTTTAAATCCCTCATCATGAATATTTCCCCCGTGGAACCCGCCGATATCCGTAGTCCACCACGGTATACCGCACGATCCCATATGAATTCCCGCACATATCTGTTTCCGGAAATCCGCATAGTTGGACATAATATCTCCGGACCAGACCAACGCGCCGTAGCGCTGGCTTCCCGCCCAGGCACAACGGATCAGGTTCACTATTGTCTCCTGCCCTGCCGCTTTCTGTCCTTCATAGAAAAGCCTTGCATACTCTCTTGGGTATATGTTTCCCACCTGCAGCGCGGGGCCTGCGTGGAACCTGTAATCCCCGTGGTCATAGGTGCCGAACTCCGGCTCCGCCTCATCCAGCCAGAAAGCGCTGATACCGTAATCCCAGTAATTCTTCCTGCACTTGTCCCATACATAATCCCTTGTCCTGGGATTGGTTGCGTCCAGGAACACATTGTTTCCGTGGAAGAGCATCTGCACATCGATGCCGGAATTGCTCTTTACCAACAGCCCCTGCTGCTTCATCTCCTCAAAATTTTCACTGCGCCAGTCCACCTGGGGCCATATGGACACCATCAGCCGGATGCCCATATCCTGCACTTCATTTACCATGACCTCCGGATTCAGGAAATACTCCTCATCAAAGCGCCAGTCCCCGCATCTGGGCCAGTGATAATAGTCGATTACCAGCACATCCAGGGGAATTTCTCTCTTTTTATATTCCCTGGCAATCTGCACCACCTGCTCCTGATTGTAATAGCGAAGCTTACACTGCCAGAAACCCAGTCCGTATTCCGGCATCATGGGCACTCTGCCTGTCACATTTGTATAAGACTCCACAATCCGAGCCGGCGTCTCTCCGGCTGTAATCCAGTAGTCCAGCTGCATGGTTTCCTCCGCAGTCCACTCCGTGGTATTGCTGCCGAAATGCACTTCCCCTATGGCCGCATTGTGCCAGAAGTATACATACCGCGTATCACAGGAGGCTTTTTATGCTATCCTCACCGCTTCCGCTTACTCTATTTTCCCCAGCATAGCTGGGGGATTAGGGTTTTCATTTATAATGTCCCCTACATGCGATAATCACCACAACATCATTTTCCACCGCATAGACAATTCTGTGTTCTCCGTCAATCCGGCGGCTCCAAAAACCACTCAGATTTTCCTTCAGTGACTCTGGTTTACCGATACCCTCAAAGGGATTTCACCATATATCTTTTATCAGCAAATTGATACGTTTTACGACAGATTTATCCGTCCGCTGCCATTCACAATATTCTTCCCATGCGTCATAATCCCATTGTATATGCTCTATCTGCATAACACCCCCTATTCCTCTATCAGTCCGTGTTCTGCGAACTTTAACCGTCCCGCTTTATAGTCTTCCATTTTCTTTTCCAGATACCGGATATTACTTTCACTGTAAAAGGGGTCTGGGTCTGCGGTAATTTCAAAGGGGATTCGTCTCTCCTGTGCTACCTTTGTACAGAATATAGTGATTGCAGTTGTAAGGTTCATGCCCATTTTTCGGCAGATTTCTTCTACGGATTCTTTCAAATCTGCGTCCATGCGGAAATTTACACTTGTCTGTGCCATAGTATCATACCTCCTGTTCAATTCCATATAGCGCACATTCGGATTTTGTAAAGCATTTTCTTTGCATATTATATTCTTTTCTTTACATCGTTTCCGTATTCCAACATTTTATTCCCTATGCTATCAGTCCTTTTCCTCTTCTGCAATGCACCTGTCCAAAGCAAATCCGATTATGAATTCCCGCTTGATTTCCAGGAACTGTTTTATCTGCATCAGGATATAGAACAGAATCGCCCGGGCTTCGAACTCCTCTCTGCTGCCGGGCAGGGGTTGGGCTTTCATGTCCAGAAGCAGCTCTCTTTGCTGTTCCAACAGCCCCTCCACTGTGTTGTCCCTGTGGAAGTCCTCCCCTATCTGTCCCAACAGCCTGGCCACTTGTTCTGCCTGCTTTGGCAGGTGCCGGATCCGCATGATGTTGTCGTAGATTTCCCGCAGCAGGATGCTTTGCTGTTCTCTCATGGCCACATAGTCCAGCTCACAGGCGCTTTTTGACAGCACGGTATTGCCATAATTGGACATGGCGCAGTCTTTCGCCTGGCCAATGCTCTTTTTCAGCTCCGGAAAGCAGGCCCCATCGTATTCGCCTTTGTCCTCCATGGGAAGCCACAGGGACATTCTGTGCAGGATTCCTTTCATCTGGCCATCCACCTTTTCCGCAAGGCGCCGGAATTCCGCCTGTTGTCTGCGGAGGTGCAGGTTCACCGCGATTCCGGCTCCGGTGCCGATGAAAAGCAGCATGGTCTCGTTGGCCACGAGATTGAGGCCCATGCCCTGCTCCGTGAGGAAATGGGACACCAGCACCGAGTCCATGGCGATGGCCTCCGTCCAGCCTGCGCTAAAGCACAGCAGGGCGAACAGGAAAAGATATGCCCCAAAGGCCCATAAACGGTATCCCATCAGAGAAAAACAGGCCCGGGAAAGCAGCAGGGCGCACAGAAAGGCCAGCCAGCGTTTCCCTGCGCTTTTCAGCGTCTCCCGCTTGGTGTTCTGGATGCTCAGCACCGTAACTATGCCCGCCGTAGCGGCATACCGCAGGTTCAGCTCTTCCGCCAGCGCGATGGCGGCAAAAGCGGCGGCCGCGATTTTCAGGCTCTTAATCAGCCGTGGTTTCCATGGACTCTCTCTCACAATGCCCTCCCTGAATCTCCTCAGGCACCAGGCAGGCTCCTGTGTGCTCAGGAGAAAAAATTCCACCTGTGCGGTTTAAATCCGCAATCTCCTTAAAATATGTCTCTGTATTTCTGACATGAGAACTTCGCCGAACCAGGACACTGATATCACGCCACTCGTCCATCATCTCTTCATACTGCCGTTTGTGCTCCATAGACGGCCTGACCAGTTTCAGTTCTTCTGAACGCCCCGTTGTATACGATCACGGGCATTGCCAGCTTCAGGCCTTCCGCCACCACGGACGCCGATTCCAGAGACCTGGCGGTGGCATAGGTAAAAAGCATCCCCCGGCCCACCAGCTCGTTGATGATCCGGAGGCTCTCGGGGCTGACTTTGTCTTTCGTGTTCAGCAGTGTTCCGTCCAAATCAGTGACATATAATGTCCTCATCGTCTACCCTTTCCTTTCGCGGACTTATCCGGCGGCTTATCGTTCCTCGCAGTCAGCCAATCCCGCCGCACTGTTCCTGCCACTGATACAGCCATGCCAGCTGGCGGTGGAAAAATTCCTCGTCCACGCAGTCCATTCCGAATATCTCGATTATCGTGGCCTGCAGGGCGAAATGGTACAGCGCTATCAAATCGGGAAAAGCCTCCGTCTCCCTCTTGCTCAGGCTGTTATGTCTCAGGTATTGGGGCAGGAACCGTTCATATACCATTTGGGATTTTCGCCATCCGTCGTTTTCCAGTTGGAAATAATCCGTCATGTTGCAGATCAAGGCCAGGTCGTACATGGGAAACCCCTGGCAGGAGGTATCGAAATCCAGGATATATAGGCGGCCCTCCGCTGTCTTCAGTATATTGCCCCGGTACATGTCGCCATGGCAGTATCCATATGGCAGGTCTTTCACTTTCTTCCACAGCCTCTCTCCGTATGCGGCGAATTCATCCGCCCTGGCATATTGTTTCCTGCGCAGAATGTGGAGATACCTGTCCAGATAGTAATGCCTGCCGTTTGAGGGAATTGTGCCCGGATATCCCTTCATGGTTTTGTGCAGCTTCCCCACAAAAGCCCCTGTGGCCTCTGCGTCCTGCTCCGGATTCACCTCTGTGCCCTCTATGAATTCATACAGGACGTAGAAGGAACTGCCCGTTCCGCCTCTTTCCTTTACACAGGGGGAGCCGTCTTTCGTAAAGAGGATACGGGGAACGGAAAAGCCCTGCTCCTGCAGGAACAAATGGATGTCCAGGGATCTCCTGGCCGTGTCGCTGAACAGGGGCTTCGTGACGCGCAGGAAGTATCTGCAGCCTTTTGCGTGGACAGCGTAAGCGGTGCAGCCGCTGTCCCGGAGGAATTCCACGGCTTCAAAATCCATGTCGTACTCTTGGTTCAGTCTGTCTAAAATCTGTGTCTGTTCCGTCATTCTTGCCCCTTTCATTTGTCTCTGTCAGCCCTGTCCCCATTGACCTTCGGCATACCAATGACCATCTTGTCCTGGGCGACGGAGAACTGTTTTTCAGCGATGCTCCAGAACCTTGTCCAGGACGATGTCTGCCAGTTCCTCCACTTCCCTGTCATCCGTGTCAATATGGATTCCGGGCAGGGCCGCGGAGCCTGCCCGCGCCATTTCGATGTTCTCCATACACCAACAGCCCTCTTCCTCCCCTCTGGCCAGGATACGGTCATGGATGCTCTGGCGGGATGCCTCCAGGATGATAAGGAATGTTTCAATTCCGTCCCCGGCCAGAGACTGGATGATTTTCTCATAGGACGCCCTCCTTACCAACGTCATGGGCACAATGATATCCTTTGGGAAAGTATCATGGATGTCCCTGAACAGTTTATGGCAGAACTCGCCCCACAGCGGATAATCTTCGGAGATATATCCGTAAGGGCAGTCCGGGTAATTGCCCCTGACGGCATTGCCCACTTCTTCCGCATCGAAGATCAATGCGTTTTCCATTCTCTCTGCCAACGCGTCTGCCAATGTGGACTTGCCGACGCCATAGGCTCCGCTGATCCATATAATCATCGATGTCCTCCCGTCTTGTAATGTGCGGTTTAGCGTCCCCAGGAACGGCCGTGAAACATTTGACAGCCATGAAACATTTTGCAGCCATGAAGCATTTTGCAGCCGGGGCAATCCTCCGGCAATCGGCATGCACAGCCTCGTTTCCATGGCAATAGGAATCGTCCGGTCTGCCCGCTATTTTTCCGCTTTGGCCTTTATCAGCAGCATCATCGGTCGGCGGAGCTCATCCGCCATCCCCGGAATCTCCATCATCTCCTTAGGCGGCACCGCTTCCTCCAGCGCCTGGATTGCAAAGCCGTTATCCAGAAGCCCTGTCACAATCTGCGTGAGCGTATGGTGCTGCTTTGCCACGTCACAACCCAAAAAGCGGGTCTTGCGCTCCCCGGGCCTGAAATAATCGTCTATAGGCCAGCATTGCGGCTTTCCTTCTTCCGTATAGATCCAGTCCTGCCCTACCCCTGCCGTGAACACGGGGTGCTCTATATTGAACAGGAAAGTTCCGCCTGGTCTTAGCGTCCTGTGCACTTTTCGGAACACCTGTTCTATATCCTCGATATAGTGCAGCGCCAGGTTGGAGATGACGCAGTCCCAGCTGTTCTTCGGATATTCGTATGCTTCTATGCCGCAGACCCGGTATTCTATCCGCCTGTCCGGATTTCGCCTGCGGGCCTCTTCAATCATCTTCCGGCTTAAGTCGACGCCCAGTACCTGTCCTGCGCCGTTTTCCGCGGAGTATCTGCAGTGCCATCCGTATCCGCAGCCTAAGTCAAGGACGTCTTTCCCGGCAAGCGGCGGGAACAGGAGCTTCAGCTGATGCCATTCCCCGGCGGCACTCAGCCCCTCTGCGCTGCGGGGCATTTTCGCATATTCCTGGAAGAAATTTTCGTTATCATATTCGTTGTACATGGTTCAATCCTCCTTCGCCATGCAGGCCAGAGAAAAACTGTGCCTTGGCCGCTCGCAGTCCAGGCATATCGCTCGATCCCTGTGGGGTCACTCCACATAAGCCCGGAGCATTTCGCTGCCTTTCCCGTAAGGCTCGCTCACCTCCCGCAGAAGACTCTCGTAAAAGGCTGCAGCGGCCTGCCGTCTCTGGCCTGCGATTTCCGCGCCCCGAGCCGTATAGAATCTATCGTACAGGCCCTCCAGCTTATATTTATATTCGTGAAAGAAAGATGGCTCCACATCGCCTGTCCCATCGGAGACGCATCCGTCTGGCAGCACCCTGTACAGGGGTTCCGAGACCTGCCCTTTGTAGACCAGCGTCCTGGCAATGCCGATGGCGCCGGACACATCCACCTTATCCGCATCGAAGAGTATCTTCGCCTCTATGGTCTGGGGCTGGCTGTCCTTTCTGTAGCGGTGGGACGAAATGCATTCCCTGACATGCGCAGCGAAGCTTTCCGGGAAGCCGTGCTCCCTCAGGAAGCGGTATGCTTTGTCTGCCCCGGCGCGGGCATGGCATACCCGGGGATCCTCGAACTGCTCCCGGCGGCCGATGTCATGCAGCAGGCATGCGCAGATCAGCACGTCCATGTCCACGTCCTTTTCCGTCCCGGCGATGTCCAGGGCAGTGTACAGGACGCGGTAGATATGCTCCTTGTCGTGGGCGCTGTCCTCCATGCAGGACAGCATGTAGTCTTCCAGCAGGGTGTAGGTCTCTCTCGTCATCATATCCTCCTTATTAAGTTTGGCACCTGCCCCGCCCAGTACCCGGACATGGGCAGAGAATTTCCGGCCGCGAAAGGAATGCATTCCTTTCCTCTTATATTTTACCATGCTTCTCGAATTTACTCAACGAAAACCATGCGTGATTCCGCCCAAACTGTTAAGCGGTCATCCTGGCTGACGCCAACCGGTGCTGATTTCAAAGGCATTTATGCGCCCTGTCCTCGCTGAAAAAACGGGGGCTGTGGAAAGTCCTGCATCGTTTCCATTAGCCCTCGTTATAAACGGCCTGTTTTTTCTTCCGGATGGATTCGTGCGCCCCCTGGCAAATCATCGGTCATCGGGCACCGGCTGGGCGTGGCGCCGGGGGCGGCTACCACAAGGAACCGATACAAGACCAAATGGATGAAATCCATGCACATTTTTCATAAACCTGGAGAAAAACGCCTGAAAAATGCGGCACTTTACAAGCTTGGTCACGGAAAGTCCCTTCGCTCCGGCTGGCGGGCTTTGGGGCTGAAACTTGCAGGAAGCTTACAATGTCACGGATATAACTTCCGCATATTCGGCAAATCCTATCTTTTGGGCCAATCTGCGGGATGCCAGGTTATCCGCTGCGGTAGACCACAGGGGGATTTTGTGATGGGCTGCCATTTCCTGGAGGCATTTGCTGCAGGCCATGGCTGCATATCCATTTCCCCGGTATTCCCTCAGGGTATTAATTCCGATTTCCTGCACCTGTTCTCCCATATATGGCATGTCCGGAGCATCGGTACAGCTCACTATGCCGCCATCCCTATATATGCCTATGCACATATGCGCCTGCGCCATTTCCTCAAAATACTCTTTCAGCCATTCCGTGTTCTTACACCCCGGATTGCATTTTCTCCAAAAATCCTCATATTCCCTGTAGTCCTCCGGAGCCAGCGCCTTCGCGTCTGACGGAATATCCGGCATGTTTTTGAAAACGTATTTCATGTTGTCAAATACGTTGCGCTGGAAGATTTTCTCCATAATCTGTCTGACTTCCTCCGCAGGCATGACATCGCGGATCTGGCTTTTCATGGCCTCCAGCCAGTTTCCGATTCTGTCTCCATAGGAAACCACGATCCTGTCCTTCTGGCACAGCGCATATATGTCAAAACGGTGGGCATATCCATGCTGGACGGTATTCCTCTGCTCGGAATACACATATTCCACCCCTTTCCAATCACGGTTCAGGATGCCGTCCTGCCCCAACCATTTTGAATAATATGCGCCGGTTGCTTCCATACAATTTTCCGCATTGTACATCCCTTTTCCTCCTGACTGCCCCTGTCCTGCCTCGCCATACCCTGACATTCTGTTCATTGCAGCTCATATGTGCAGAAGCTTTCCGTATGGTGTCACCAGGGCATGGGGTTATCTCTATTAGATATTTTCTTATGTTTTTACAGATTCCCATCATGCGTGCAGACGTCAACACAATAGCCTTTTAATCGGCATTATGTCATTTGGCCATTCGGCCGTTTCCTGCTGAAAACATGATTCTATTGTACCAAACCGCTTACGCGGCGGCAAGTGCTAAAAAAAATTCCTCCTGTGCGGTTGGGCACCCTAAAATCCCCAGGTTATAGCGTCTGTTATACTGCAGACCTCCAGGATTTACAGTGATGCCTCCGGGAAAATACCTGGCTGGCGGTCTGCAGTCAGGTTGTACTGCAAATTCAACCAGTGCGCAGTATATCTTCTGACAGGCAAAAACGCACTCCGAAAACCTCATTTTGTGCAGCCTTTCATCTCATAAAATAGGCTCAATGAATTTCGTAATCAGTTCTATTCTATCCCCTGCTTTGGGTACAAAGAGGGCTGCAATAGAAATCACCAGCTTCTTCTTTGTGTTTACATAAATGATATTGCCGCCATCCCCCATAGCTGCATAACCATCCTCATTTACCCACCACAGATATCCATAGGGCAGATTCTCTTTTTTCCATCGGCTGTGTTCTATCGTACTGTCCTCTACCCATTTTGAGGAAACGATCCGCTTCCCCTCCCACATACCGCCATTCAGATATAACTGCCCAATCTTTGCCATATCCATGGGCGTAAGCGTAAGTCCCCAGCCTGCCGCATGAATTCCCGTGGGATCTACTGCCCATCCGCTAGTATCCGTAGATTGATTAAATGCCATTTGTTCCTCTTTGCTTTCGAATAGTA
>CAJTSY010000148.1 GCA_910578995.1 uncultured Acetatifactor sp. | reverse complement strand
TCTGCCTCCGTTTTTCGGAATTTTCAGGGTTGCATTACTGTTGATTTGTCAAGGTGCATTTCATGTTGTCCGGGTTCTTTCTGCCAACCCGTTGTTCTCGGCGACAACTCTGATAGGATATCACATCTTCATTCTGTTGTCAACATCTTTTTGAAACTTTTTTCCAATTTTTTCCACCTTTTTGAATAAGAGTTATTTCCTTCGTCCGGGTGGATTTTCATTATAACACTGAAGCGAATTATTTGTCAATCCTATTTTTTGAATTTTTTACACAATTTTCATTCTTGGAAATATAAGACAGTTTCTCAGAGTCCCAGCACCTCCATCAGGGGAATAAAATCAAACTCATTCAGAAATCCTCCAATCCACCTGGCCAGGTAATTGTGCTGATATACCCATGTCAGAACAGCGCTTCCTTCCGTATAATTCAAAATACTGCGGCCCACCGCACCCATATCCATCATCATAACAAATGAGTATATTGTCCAAAGTATTAAAATAATTTCAAAAACTCCAAACACAATCCCCAGCATTTTGTCCAGTGAATGCACAATGGGAAGTTTTGCAAACATTTTTGCAGAAAAAAACACAAGCCCCAGAAGGTGATGGACTGTCATCACCAAAATCAGCAGGATCACCACTACCACCACATTGAACACTTTGCCGTCGTGATAGCTGCTTACTCCATAGGCGGCCAGGGCTGCCACAATGCACAGAACCACCATGGAAACCAGGGATATAATCTCCCTGACCATCCCTTTTTTGTATCCGTCAATCATTTTAACCACAACGGCAATGGCAGCAACAATGAACATTATATTCAGATTCATCCTTTTCTCTCCTGTTTTTCTTTTATTTTAATTGTATCGTATCCATAGTGTCGTCTGTGATCAGCATATATCTGTATGCACTGCCCGTTGGAACCATAAGGCGTACCGGCTTCATGAAGTCCCCACGATATTTTTCAGTTCCGTCCATGCTCATCACCAGGCATTCCGTTTCATTATAGACCACAAAGTTCCCTTTTCCGAAAAAGATATCTGTATACTCCAGGTCGAAGTAAAAACTCTTTGCCCTGGAATTGACGTTTGCCGTATCATATACGTCCATCTGATACCGGCTTTCACCCTTATCCGAAAAAAATACCAGGCCAATGTACCTGTCATTATAAAAAACTGACTGCACCTCCCTGTCATATAAATGCTCCATCGCGGGCGCAGGTTCATGGTTTCCGGAATATATCATCAGCCTGCTGTCCCCCACCGCAAACGCCGTGCTGTCGTTCATAAACCTGACATACGGAATCAGCATATCCGTATAACCCCATGAGCTGACGAGAAAATCACTGACATTTGATCCCACGGGACCAAAATTATAAAATGCAATGTTCGTCTTTAGCACGCCTGCATCCACATACACATAGGCCACAGCCAGGAGCTCGCCTCCCGGAGACATACTGACAGCCATGGGATAGCCGGAATCGTCCATATGCGTCCGTCCTTCCCTCTCCAGTTCCCCGCTGCTGTTATAGGTATTGATCCAGGTTACCTCCCCATCGTCAAGCACTGCAGTCACATGGCCTGTTTCCGAAACCGCCAGGTCGCGGATCGGCATGGCAGTGGTAATTTCCCCTATGAGTTTTTCCGAATCCGCAATGTATATATTTCTTCCGTTATAGTCCCCTATGGCCACTGTCCTTCCGCTTACGGACAGTCTTGCATCCTGTATCTGAAAGGTCTGGTTCCAGTTTACATTTCCTTTCTCACCGGTGCAGTGCGCCCCGTCCTTGCTGTAAGTCAAGACGGCGTTTCCCAGCCTCACATCCGTCGTACCGCTGATACTCTCCCTGTCCACAGATGTGGTAATATCATAATCAGTGTAAATGCGCCGTTTGTATTGTATGTAAAAAAAGAGTGCTACAATAACCAGAAATATAACTATTCCCAGTATTTTATAGAAAATAGACAGTTTGTGCCGCGCTATCTTTTCCCTATAGTCCTCCTGCCTGTGTTCTCTTTTTTCTTTCTCTTTCATGTAGCTTTTGATATCTGCCATGCGCACTACCTCTATCGTAAGATGGAAGGCTATCCGTCAGCCCGGCGCCGGATAGTCTTCCAAATTTTTTCTGCCAGTGGTATGAACGTATTATAACATAAATTTCTCATTGCGGCAGAAATATTTTTTCCCCCTCTTTGATGTCGTCCGGATCACCTATATTATTCAGGGAACATATCTCTGATACACGGGCGTCGCTTCCGTATCTGCGGATGCATATGCCGATGAGGGTGTCCCCCCGCTTGACAATGTAGGATTCCAGTTCTGCTGCCGGGCCTGCCGCCGGTTCCGCGGAGGAAGTACCGCCGGTCTCCTGATTATTATCCTCTCCGGTTCCGGGTACTGTCCCCTGACCGCTTCCGTCTCCGCTTCCGGGCACTGTCCCCTGGCCGCTTCCGTCCCCGCTTCCGGGTACTGAATCCTGGCCGCTTCCGCCACTGCTCCCGGGCGCCGCCCCCTGAGCGCTTCCGTCACTGCTCCCGGGTGCCGCCTCCTGGGCGCTTCCGTCACTGCTCCCGGGTGCCGCCTCCTGACCAGTTCCGTCACTGCTCCCGGGCGCTGTCCCCTGGGCGCTTCCGTCTCCGCTTCCGGGCACTGTCCCCTGGCCGCTTCCGTCACTGCTCCCGGGCACCGCCCCCTGGGCGCTTCCGTCTCCGCTTCCGGGCACTGTCCCCTGGCCGCTTCCGTCACTGCTCCCGGGCGCCGCCCCCTGGGCGCTTCCCTGTCCTGTCTCCCCGGAGGTTCCGGGAACCGAATCCGCCGATGCATTCTCGTTCAAAATCGCGTCTGTAAGCTTGTCCTCCGCCACAATGGTTCCAACCTGGGCAGACCCGTTGGATACTTCCACCACGTCCGGCAGCTGTTTGCGCGATACGTCCTCCATCAGCTCCCGGACCGCCAGCTGCCAGTCTCCCAGTTTCTCTCCGTTTTCCATGGCTGCCAGGCCGGTAACGCAGAGGAGTCCGAACACCGCCGCAGCGGCTATCTTCATATTTTTCAGCTTTCCGCCGGAGACAGCCGGAGCCCTCCGCCGTACCGGGTCGGCAGCCGGCCTGGATCCGAAAGCATGTCCGCCCTTTTCTGCCGCCTGGCTTCTTCTCTCCTCCTGGCGTTTTTTTACCACATTGTATTTTTCCTGATCCACAACTTCCGGTGCCGATGCCTCCTGCCGTTCTTCCAGCATAAATGCCAGCATGGCGTCGTTCTTCTCATAAAACTGCGCATATCCCTCCACATACCTGCACACATTCTGCTCACAGACATGAAATCCTTCCACCATCTCTCCGTTGAGAATACGGTATCCGAGGAAAATATGATCCGCAAAAAACTTTCTCCGCTGTTTCTCCACCTCCTGCTGAACCGCCTGGGACAGGTGGCGGCATTCTTTCTGGAGAAATGTAATTCTGCAGGCCCCATACATAAATAAATATGTAATTCCCGCCTCTTCTTTTCTGATACCATACAAGGCCACTGCCAGCTCTTTGTCAGAGGCAAACTGGTTCAGCTGCTTTATGTAAGAAATGACATAATCCTCCACATACACTTTGCAATGGGGATTCGTTTCTCCGATTTGTGTAATGTTTTTTGGTAATTCCATATAAAAACACCTCCCATACCGTTTACATCCATCATAACATCGGTATGCGAGGTATTTTAGCATTCTTTGTCGCACCGGAAAAAGAACTCTTCGACAATCTTTGCGTGGTCACCTGACTACGCCGAACCGGTAAACCGTGACGGATTCATACTCCTTCTCTCCCCCGAAAAAGGCGCCGGGAAATTCCGGTTTATTTACGGAATCAGGAAAATACTGCGTCTCCAGACAGAGTCCCGCCCGGAAATCATAGACGGCGCCGTCCTTTCCCTCCTGCCGTTCAATAAAGTTCCCTGCGTAGAACTGCACCCCGGGCAGCGTGGTATAAACCTGCATAATCCTGCCTGACAGAGGCGCCTCCAGAGTGGCAAAATGGCGCAGTCCGCCGTCCCAACCGTCAATGACCCAGTTGTGGTCATAACCCTTTGCAAACCTGAGCTGTTCAAAACCGGCGTCGATTTCATCCCCCACCCGCTTAGGCCGGGTGAAATCCATGGGACTGCCCTCCACAGGCGCGATTTCCCCCGTGGGTATGGAACCTGCATCCGCCGGGGTATAGCGCGATGCCTTCAGCTGCAGGATGTGGTCCTCTATCCTGCCGCTGTCGTGTCCGTCCAAATTAAAGTAGGTATGGTTGGTCAGATTCAGAACCGTGGTCCTGTCGCTGGAGCCATGGTAGTGAAGCTTCAGGGCATTGTCCTCACTCAGGGAATATGTGACGGCGGCTTTCCTGTTTCCGGGGAATCCAAGGCTTCCGTCACCGTCTTCCAGGGAAAAAGTGACACTGTTGTCACCTGTTTTGGCCTCCCACAAACGTTTATGCCACCCTTTTTCCTTATGGCTGTGCAGGTTGTTCTCCCCGTCATTTTTATCCAACAGGTATGTCGTTCCCTCCAGGGTAAATGCCGCCCCGCCCACGCGGTTCGCGTTGGGTCCTATGACCACCCCGAAAAAGCTGCCGTTGCGCATATAGTCCCCGCCTTTGTCAAAACCGAGCACCACATCGGCCATGGCTCCCTCTCTGTCCGGACAGAGAATCCGCACGATGGCTGCCCCCACATTGGTCACTGATACCTGCATTCCTATTTCATTGGAAATGGTATACAGTGTAATCTCCCTTCCATCCGGATATGTTCCGAAAGAACTTACTGTAACTGACATACCTGCCGCCTCCTGTTTTGTGTCTTTTTCTGTGCTTTTCTTCCCTTACAGTTCCACGCGCCCCTCTAGCGCACGGAGCAGCGTGACTTCGTCTATGTATTCCAGGTCACCGCCCACCGGAACGCCGCTGGCAATTCTGGTCACCCTGATGCCTGTGGGTTTGATCAGCTTGGCAATGTACATTGCCGTAGTTTCCCCCTCCAGGCTGGAATTGGTGGCAATGATGACCTCGTCCACATCCCCCTGAAGCCGCTCCATCAGCTCCTTCAGCCTGATGTCCGCCGGTCCCACCCCCAGCATGGGGGAAATCGCCCCGTGAAGCACATGGTACACTCCCTCATATCTGCCCGTCTTCTCATAGGCCGCCAGATCCCTGGTGTTTTCCACCACCATGATCATCCTGTGGTTGCGCTTTCCGCTGGCGCACACGGGGCAGATCTCCCTGTCTGTCAGCGTGAAGCACTCTCTGCAGTAGCGCACGTTTTCCTTTGCCTCCGTGATCGCGTCCGTCAGCCGCCTCACCTTGTCCCTGGGCATGTTAATCAGGTGAAACGCCAGTCTCTGGGCAGATTTGCTGCCGATGCCCGGAAGGCCCGCCAGCTCATCTATCAGTTTGTTAATATGGCCGCTGTACAAATCCATCAGAAGGGCAAACCTCCCAGTCCCCCTGTCATCCTGCCCATCAGTTCGGCACTGGCTTCCTCTGCCCCCCGCAGCGCCTCATTCACCGCAGCCACGATCAGATCCTGGAGCATCTCAATGTCCTCCGGATCCACAACCTCTTCTGACAGTGTCAGCTTCAGGACTTCCTTCTTGCCGCTCACCGTGGCCTCCACGGCTCCGCCCCCTGCGGAAGCGGTAAACTCCTTCGTCTCCAGTTCCTTCTGGCCTTCTTCCATCTGACGCTGCATCCGCTGTGCCTGCTTCATCAGATTGGTCATGTTTCCGGGCATGCCTCCCCCCGGAAAACCTCCACGTTTTGCCATTTCCTATTCCTCCTCTTCCTCTATCTCCATCTGAATCATTTCGGAAATATCCACATAATTGTCTTCAAATTCCTGCCGGCCCTTCACTGTCTGGATGTCCACTTCCATCTCTTTCCCCGAAAAGTCAGACAGCAGTTCCTGGAGCCGGATTTTGTTTTCCGGATGCTGTTGGAAATAGTCCGAAGCCATACCGTCCTCCAGGACCATCAGCAGCCTGCCGTCCCCTGCCAGGCTCAGCTTCGCGGACTTCAGGTAAATCCTCATGGGATTCTCCGCGCTTCCCACAATGGCCGGCCACCTTGCCACGATCTGGCTTACATCCTCGGGAATGGCCCTGGGCAGCTGGGGCCTGGCCGCCTTTCCGCTTCCGCCCCCCGGGGCTGCGGCGGGTGCAGTACCCCCGGGGGCTGCTGCCGCCACGCCGTTTTCCACCTTTTCCTCCACCTGGCGGATACGGTCAAGCATGGCTTCCCTGTCAGTTTCCATCTCCGGTTTGCACAGCTTGACCAGCGCCACCTCCACCAGGATGCGTTTCTGGGCCGAATACCGGATCTGTCCGGACAATTCGGAAAAGATGCGGATATAGCGTATAATCCGGTCTGCGTCCGCCATTTCCGCCTCCTCCCTCAATCTGTTCAGGTTCTCCGTGGACATGTCGATCACATCCTCCAGGCCATCCGAAGCCTGCACCAGCATCAGGTTGCGCAGATACCATGTAAAATCCGTCACAAACTGGGTCAGTTCCCGTCCCTGCATCACCACATCTTCCAACAGCCGGATGCACCCCGGTACGTCCCGCTCCAGAACACTCCGGAGCAACCGGCTGAATACCTGGGTATCCACGGCTCCCAGCACATCCAGAATCCTGTCATAGGTGAGCTCCTCGCCCAGAAGAAAGGCAATGCACTGGTCCAGAAGGCTCAAAGCGTCACGCATGGAGCCGTCCGCCACCCTGGCAATGTACCGCAGGGCCTTCTCCTCCACCTGTACATTTTCCTGCTGAACCAGTTCTCTCATTCTGTCCGTGATGGTGTCTATGGTGATCCGTTTAAAGTCATATCTCTGGCACCGGGACAGAATGGTGACGGGCAGCTTGTGGACCTCCGTGGTTGCCAGAATAAATATCACATAGGACGGGGGCTCCTCCAATGTCTTCAGCAGCGCGTTAAAGGCCCCTGCCGAAAGCATATGCACTTCGTCTATGATGTAAACCTTATATTTTCCCTCTGCCGGGGAATAGGCAACTTCTTCCACAATCTGGCGGACGTTTTCCACGCTGTTGTTGGAGGCCGCGTCGATCTCAATGACATTCATGCTGGCGCCGGCCGCAATGGCCTTACAGATGCGGCACTCTCCGCAAGGTCCCTCCGGGGAAGGGTTCTCACAGTTTACCATTCTGGCAAGAATCTTCGCCACTGTGGTCTTTCCCGTTCCCCTGGTTCCCGTAAACAGGTATGCATGGCCGATGCGGTTCACCTTCAGCTGGTTCTTCAGCGTGGTTACTATATGATCCTGCCCTTTTACATCCGCAAAAGTATCCGGACGGAACTTCCGGTATAACGCCGTATATGACATAGTCTGCTCTCCCTTACTGCCTGCCGGTTCCCGCTGTCCGGACAATCTCTGCCGGTTCCTGCGTATACAGGCCCCGGCCCTTCCTGCGCTGCGCAATACATAAAGGAAACCCCCATACTTTCAAAATACTGCCCTGATCCTGCACTGGTATGGGGGTTTCTTATTTATTTCATCCTCTGCACGGCTTTATACGCCTTAATCTCCGAAGCAGATGCCCAGAAGCTTGGCCTCCTGCACAATGGTGGCATCCGGGGAAACTTCCTTCAGCTTGCCGGCCACATCCTCCAGTGGAACACGCACCACTTCGCGGTTCTTGTAGCCTACCATAAATCCGTACTGGTTGTCAAGGATCAGCTTGCCGGCCTCCGCGCCCAGGCGGCTTGCAAATACACGGTCATAAGGACAGGGACTGCCGCCGCGCTGCATATGGCCGGGTACCGTAACCCGTACCTCTATGCCCGTCTTCTTCTGGATGGCTTCCGCCAACTCATAGGATACGGAGGGATGTATTCTCTTGGCCAGTTTTTTCTTATATTCCTTCTTGGAAAGCTTAGCGTCTTCCTTGGAAATGGCGCCCTCCGCCACTGCAATGATGGTGAATCCGCTGCCCTTTCTGTTCCTGTCCTCAATCTTTTCGATCACCTTCTTGATATCGTAAGGGATCTCGGGAATCAGGATGATGTCAGCGCCGCTGGCCATACCGGCATTCAGGGTCAGCCATCCGACCTTGTGGCCCATGACTTCCACGATGAAGACTCTGCTGTGGGACGCTGCCGTGGTGTGGATGTAGTCGATTGCATCTGTGGCGATATCCACCGCGCTCTGGAATCCGAATGTCATGTCCGTACCCCACAGGTCATTGTCAATGGTCTTGGGCAGGGTGATCACATTCAGCCCTTCCTGGCGCAGCAGGTTTGCCGTCTTGTGGGTGCCGTTGCCGCCCAGGATCACCAGGCAGTCCAGCTGCAGCTTGTAATAATTCTGCTTCATGGCCTCCACTTTGTTCAGTCCGTTCTCGTCCGGATCCTGAATGGTCTTGAACGGGGTACGGGAGGTTCCCAGCATGGTGCCGCCCTTGGTCAGGATTCCGGAAAAGTCCTTTCCGGTGAGCATCTGGAACTTGCTGTAGATCAGGCCCCTGTAGCCGTCCAGGAAGCCGTAGATCTCCACCTGCTGCCCGCTGTTGTACAGGGTCTTCACCACTCCTCTCATGGCTGCGTTCAGGGCCTGGCAGTCCCCACCGCTGGTTAACATACCAATTCTCCTCATGTGTTCATTTCCTCCTATCGTTTTATATTTGTGCTTTTTCAGCTGTTGCGTGTTTGCACTTCTATATGAAATTTTACCCTTTTCCGGATGATTTTGCAACCTTTACTGAAAAAAAGCGGAAAAAATACTCACGGTTGAACTTCCCGCAGAATTTCTGCAGAATTTCCGCAAAATGCGGGGGGACAAAATGCCGTAAAACGCATGGGGAAAGGCCTGGAAAGAGCCTTGGAAAATGCCTTTGTACGCGACTTGGAAAATGCTCTTGGAAAAAATGCAGGAAAGTCTTGCAAAATTCTCCGGGATGTTTTAGAATAGAAGAGCGGCTGTAGGGAGCCGCGGGAACAATCAGGAGTCGTATCGAAGCGGTCATAACGGGGCGCACTCGAAAACGAGTGACCGCTTTGGAACCACTTCTCCAGAAACCCTTGATTTTTTGGGGCTTTTGCGGTATTATTTACAACTGAAATCACTTTAGTTCTCTCCATCAGTTCTCTCCTTTTTCCAAAGGTCTTTTTGAGGCTGATGTTGCAGATATGACACGGAGAGTTATCGAAGCGGTCATAACGAGCTGCACTCGAAATGCAGTTGTCCTTTACAGGGCACGTGGGTTCGAATCCCACACTCTCCGCCAGAAATCTACGTCCACAAGCGGGTTTGCCGCTTGTGGGCTTTTTCCATTTTCTCGCTTTCTTGAGGAATATTTCCTCTGTTCTCTCCTAAAATGGACGAGTTCTCTCCTAATAATTGCTCGTTTTCATGCAAAAAACGCCTTTATTCGAACTCTGCCCTATGTATTGGCGTATCTTTGATACGTCTGCGCATCAGAGATACGCTTTTCTCCTATGAGATTACTCCCAATGCCCCGCTTAA
>CAJTSY010000147.1:6457-9552 GCA_910578995.1 uncultured Acetatifactor sp. | reverse complement strand
CTAGTACGGCATTGCTTAAGGAATAATGTAATGGGGTACCAGATAATAGGATCAAAAACCATACATAAGAAAGGAATCACTAATGAAGAACAATTTACAGTTATCTGACGCAGCTTTTCAATTGGACGGAAAAATGCCCCTGGGCCAGGCCATCCCCCTGGGGCTGCAGCATGTGCTTGCCATGTTCGTAGGCAACCTGACGCCCCTGCTGATTATCACCGGAGCCTGCGGGATTGCAGGCGGCGAATTCGCCTCCCTGCAGCTGAGCCTCCTGCAGAACGCCATGCTTGTGGCGGGACTGGTGACTTTGGTTCAGCTTTTTGCGATAGGGCCGATAGGCGGCAGGGTTCCCATCATCATGGGGACATCCTCCGGCTTTATCGGCGTGTTCAACAGTGTTGCTTCCACCATGGGAGGAGGCGTCATCGCCTACGGGGCCATTATGGGCGCCTCGATTCTGGGCGGTTTGATGGAGACGGTACTGGGATTTTTCCTAAAGCCCCTGCGCAGGTTTTTCCCTGCGGTTGTCACGGGCACCGTGGTTTTGTCCATCGGTTTGAGCCTGATTTCCGTGGGAATCAATACCTTCGGAGGCGGCAACAATGCGAAGGATTTCGGTTCCGTGGAAAATCTGTGCCTGGCGCTTTTTGTCCTGGTTGTGATTCTGATTTTCAAGCACGGCACGAAGGGGGTGCTTAGCTCTTCCTCCATTTTACTGGGGATTATCTGCGGTTACATCGCAGCCACGATTATGGGGCTGGTACTGCCCACTACCGGCGTCACGGCGGAGGGTGCGGAGTACACCAAGGCCTGGGTTTTGAACTGGCAGAAGGTTGCCGATGCCCCCTGGTTTGAGATTCCGAAGCTGATGCCTGTAAAGCTTGTGTTTGACATACGGGCCATTGTTCCGGTGCTGATTATGTTCGTTGTCACCGCAGTGGAAACGGTGGGAGATATTTCCGGCGTCATGGAGGGCGGACTGGGCCGGGAGGCAACGGATAAGGAGCTGTCCGGGGGCGTGGCCTGCGACGGCCTGGGTTCCAGTTTTGCGGCGCTTTTCGGCGTGCTGCCCAATACTTCCTTCAGCCAGAATGTGGGTCTGGTTGCAATGACTAAGGTGGTCAACCGTTTTGCTCTGGCCACGGGAGCCATTTTCCTGATTCTCTGCGGCCTGTGTCCCAAACTGGGAGCCCTGGTTTCCATCATGCCCCAGTCCGTCCTGGGCGGCGCTGCGGTTATGATGTTTGCTTCCATTGTCATCAGCGGGATTCAGCTGATTACCAAAGAGCCTTTGAGCTCCAGGAACCTGTCCATTGTGGCGGTTGCCCTGGGCGTGGGCTATGGTATGGGAGCCAATGCGGGCATCCTGGCCAATACGCCCCAGACGGTTCAGCTGATCTTCGGCGGCTCCGGCATCGTACCTGCCGCCATGGTGGCAATCCTGCTGAATATTCTGCTGCCGAAGGAGAAGGAGGCGTAAAAAGAAAAGGGAGCAAGCGCAGAATTTCATTGGTCAGCGTATTGAAAATGAATTGCGGAAAGGAGAGCTTTTTATATGAGACGTTATGTTATGTCTGCATAGCATTGGCTATTGCAATCTATACTCAAGACCGTTAGAATTAGTAAAAAAATATTGCTATAGCCATTGCTGTTCCTGAAGAATAAAATTTAGGGAGGCAGACATGGGCTATATGAGAGCAGAAGAGATTCTGCCCATTGAAATAATAGAACTGATACAGCAGTATGTTGACGGCGAGACCATTTACATCCCGCGCAAACCGTCAAACAGACAGGCCTGGGGGACAGGCACGGAGACAAAGCAGGAGCTGTTAAGGCGCGACAGACAGATTTACGAGGAGTACCTGGCGGGAAGCGGCATCGAAGAATTGGCCGGCAAATACTATCTGTCGGAGAAGAGCATACAGCGTATCCTGAGAAAACAAAGGGATTCCCGAAAACATGGGATTTCCGAAAACATGGAATAGAAATAAACGGAAATAAGCAGGTTTAAACATGAGCCGATACCGGGGAGCTGTCGGAAAACAGTTCCTTCAAAACTGCCGCGATACATTTGAGAATGTCTAATGCGGCAGTTTCCTGGCATCGGCTCATGTTTTTTTATAAAAATACGTGAGGTGGAAGGCAGATGGAAAATATGATATGTTTACATACAGGAAACGACAGTTGGACCGACGCAGCTGCCTGGCGTCAGGGCTCCGGTTCCGGCATGTCCGGGCCGCGATAAATCAGGAAAGGAAAAGCAATGAAATCATCTGAAGGAAAGGAAAAAACCAGAAAATCGTCTGAAGAATACCTGGCAGGGTTAAAGAAATGGCTGCAGGACACTGCGGATACCCCTTTGGAGGAAATGTCCGATTTTTTTACAAAGCGGCTGTGTGATTACGAGGAGCATATGTCCGTCTGGGAGAGCTCCTACCGCATATTTGCCGAAATGCTGCCGTCAGAATGCCGGAACGTTTTAGACCTGGGATGCGGCACCGGCCTGGAACTGGACCGGATCTGGGAAAGGGATCCCGGCATAGAGGTCACAGGGGTGGATTTGTGCCGAAGTATGTTGGATAAGCTTCTGGAAAAGCATTCCGATAAGCCTTTTACCCCGGTGTGCCGGGACTATTTCCAATATGATTTCGGCTGTGGGAAATGGGACGCGGTCATTTCCTTTGAAAGCCTCCACCATTTTCTGCCGGAGCGCAAAAAGGAATTGTACCGGAAGGTATATGGGGGCCTGAAAGAGGGCGGCGTTTTTATTCTGGGGGATTATATCGCCGACTGCGACGAGGAGGAGGAGCTCCTGCGCGGCGTATATTTGAAAAGGAGAATGCTGTCCGGAATTCCGGATGACCGCTTTGTTCATTTCGATATTCCCCTGACCCTGGAACACGAAGCGGAAGTGTTGCGGGACGCCGGATTTGTGATAAAAGAAATAAGGGACGAACCGGACGGGGTGACCATCTTTGTTGCAGGTAAAGCAGCATCTGGGAGGCCGGCTTCCGGCATTGATGCAGGCGCAATGTGAAAAGCCATGTGACAGAAACTATTCTGCCGGCTTCCGGCGCAGCTGTCAGCCGGTGCAG
>CAJTSY010000147.1:0-6357 GCA_910578995.1 uncultured Acetatifactor sp. | reverse complement strand
GCAGCTGTCAGCCGGTGCAGAACCGGAATGGAGGGTCAGGGCTGCCGTGTTACCCATTTCGATATATCGCAGCCCATGATAGAGAAGGCCAAGGAACTGGCGGAAAGGGAAGGGCTCATGGGAGGCGACAGGGAGATTGACGAGTATGAAAGGGGCGGCGCGCCGTGGTGTATCACAAATTGCTTGTAAAGATTATGAGGGATGAAAAGCAGAAGTCGGATTTCCTGGATTTCTGTTACCGCTATGATTCCAACCCCTATGTGTGCGGCATGGGAAAGGATAATCTCCTTGCCTGGGGCGAACTGTGATTCTCGCGGCATTCGCGGGAGTTATAAAAATAATGAGAGGAGAAACTTTTATGACTACACCCGTTTACTATGCATAGCATGGCTATTGCATAAAATGACATGAGTGTCAAAACAGGGGCACCCGGCCCCATGACACCAAAATCAAATACCCCGCTGCAAGCAAAATGTGTCCTTTGGACACATTGGTATCTGACCCTCGCGGCATTGCAAAGCCAATTGGAAATTTGCTTTAATATGCACGCCTACTTGGCTTATTGCCCGTGGGAATAAATGGAATCCATGTAATAGCCCATGCATCGTGATTTAATGTGATTTGACATGAAATACACGGGAGATGCACATGAGCTATTTTAAAAAAATTGAATATGAAATTACCCTGAAGGACTCCTTCCGGGTCATCAGGAACTGTCCGAAATGCGGCAGAAAGACACATTTTCAAAACACAAAGAAATTCCGTGTCAATGCCAACGGCAACAGACTGGACATATGGCTGATTTACCAGTGCATGGAATGCGGACAACGCTTTAATCTTACGATTTATGAGAGGAGAAAGGTTTCTTCCATACCAAAGGAAGAATATCGGCGTTTCCTTGACAATGACGAAGAGCTTGCGGAAATGTACGGCAGGAACATACAGTTATTTCAGAAAAACAGGGCGGATGTTGATTTTGACAGGTTAGATTATGACTTTGTCAGGCTGCAGGAGGGTACAATTTCTTCCTGTGATATGTCCCCTTTCACCATGGAAAAGAGAGAAGAGAAAGAGCAGTTTTCGGTTATCATCCACAATCCTTACAGATTTAATATCCGCCCGGAAAAGCAGGTTGCCGGGGTCTTCGGATTATCCCGCAGTCAGGTGAAATCCATGGTGGAGAAAGGGGATGTCGAGATTAAAATGATTGGAGGAGATATTTATGTGGATACAAACGGACAGGCTGAACATCCGTGATTTGAAAACGGCAGACGGGATTATTTTTTCCGGTATGGCGTCTGACGGCAGCCTCACAGAGATTTGGACAGACACCGGGCATCCCGGCTGGATGGAGGAGTGGATGGCGGAGGCCGGACGGCTTGCAGCCCTCGATGACCCTACGGGAGATTATCTGGCTTATACTGTGGAATTGAAAGAAAACCATGAGGTAATCGGTTCCGTCGGGTGCAGCTATTATGAGGATCTGGAGAAAATCGGCATCATTTATTTTGTGGGAACGGAATACAGAAACCATGGCTATGCCACGGAGGCAATCCGGGCCTTTACCCGATATTTCTTTCAGCACTATGAACAGGAGGAAATCATTGCCACCATCAGGGAAGACAATACGCCGTCGTGGAAAGCCATTGAAAAGGCAGGATTTCTGTTGACAGAACAAAGGCCGTATCGGGATCTTGGCGATGAGGAGGAACTGATGTATCGGTTTTACAGTTGCCGAAAATCGTGAAATCGGTGGCTATAAAAAGCCTTGCGTCTGCCGCTCCAACAGGAATTCCATATCCTCCCGGCTGTCAATATCCTGAAGCTCATGTTTGTCCCGGACAGGTACCCTGCGTACCCGTTCGGGATTTTTTTTCAGCAGAAAGCTTCCTCCCTGTCCCTGGGGAAGCGTCAGCAGTTCCGGGAAGCTCCATCTGGGGAACAGTACGGGAGCTCCTTCCGTATCCCGCCAGGCCGGACGCCAGATTCCGTCAGACTCATTTACTGCGTTCAGGGCCAGGGAAGCCACCGTTTCCTGCCGCAGCAGGGGCTGGTCTCCCGGACAGAAGAGACAGCCCTCCACCTCCTCCGAAATGGCCCCAAGCCCCAGGCGGACGGTATCGCTGCGGTCAGGCAGGCCATGGAGGAGCACATCCGCATCCCGGGAACGGACAAGCTCAGCCACCTCCCGGTGCCGGGTAACCACAATCCGTCTGGCAAAGATCCCTTCCGTGGCATCCAGGGCCCATTGAATCAGGGGCTTTCCCCCAAAGTCTGCCAGGAGCTTGTTGCCTCCAAAGCGCCTGCCCTGTCCGGAAGCCATGATGACACATCCCATCCGCCCGAAGGGCCGGTCCAAATCCACAAGGAATCCGTCATGATGGCTGCAAAGCTCCTCCAGGAAAGGCAGAGACTGCTTCCTCACCGCGGCAAGGAGACGCTTTCGGGCCATGATTGTCCGGATTATCTGGCAGTAATTCTGGCACTGGCTTTCCGGAGCCTCCATTTCATTGAGCAAAACAGGTTCGTTTTCAGACTCTGCCAGGCGGCGCCAGAGATCGGACAAAATGCCGGACAGAAGAGTGCTTTTCCCGCTGTTTCCGGTGTCGGTAAGAATCAGATGCTTTTTATGGCTGCTCTGAAAAGAATTCCAGATGCAGTCCGCGGTCAGCCTGGATGCAGGCGCTGCGTTAGTCTTCATATCGTTTCAGGTTTCCTTTCTTTCGGAAAGTAAAGTATTACAGACAGATCGTCTGCCTTGATACTCAGTCTGTCAAAAATACCCTGACTATGCTGCTCAAACCAAATGCATTAACCACATTTTCCATTCCCAATCTGACTTCTTCCCGACAAAAACCGTTTTCTTCTAAAAATGCATCGCTCTTGTCATTTAAGTAAGAATAAAACAACAGTGCGATTTCTAAACTGCCCATATCCTTGTCACAGATGGAATCATATAAGCTGTTTTCTGCTTCATTGATTTTTCCGGCGTCAATCATGTCCAACAGATTTTCCAGTGTTTCCTTTTCCTCTTTGCCTTCCAACAATTCCGCTGTCGGAGATTCTGTGTCTATGTTGAATAATAATTTTAAAATAGTCCGTACCATTTCTTTGATGAGCCTCATAATATAATCCTGCTCGAACATAGTTGTCTCCTTTCGACACGCAAAGAAAATAAATAGATTATACATGTGCAATAAATGTTGAAGAACTCCGCAAAGTCTAAGGGGTTACTAAAATCGTCAGTTAAGAGCAGCCGGGGAGGAAGCGTCCTCCTTCAGCATCACAAGCCGCCTGCCGCCGTCCCTCTTCCTGCAGGAAACCAGACTGACCTGGCCGTATATGCGGGCAAGCAGGGCTTCCATCTGCTCCGGGCTGTCTGTTTTGGGGGAAATACATCCCAGAAGACGCCCCTCCGAGAGAAGCAGAAGCCTGTGGCAGTAGTTCAGCGCAAGGAAGGGGTCATGGAGGCTTACCACAGCCGCCCCCTGGGTTTCCCCCATCCAGTCCAGTAACAATTCAAGCATCCGGTGGCGGTGACCAAAGTCCAGGGCGCTCTCCGGTTCGTCCAGAAACAGGAGCCTGCTCCCGGTACAGAGGGTTCTGGCCAGGATGCACAGCTGCTTTTGGCCCTCGCTGAGGGTCTGATAATTGTCACATTCCTTCCCTGCCAGTCCCGCTGCGGCCAGGGTGCGGCAGGCCTGGGCCTTCATGGCGGCAGTGGGGCGCTCCAACAGGCCCAGATGGGAATGAAAGCCCATGAGCACCACATCCAGGGCGGAAATATCCAGGGAGATGCCGCTCCTCTGGGGAATGTAGCCGCAAAGCCTGGCCATCTGCCTGGGAGAGCATTTTTCCAGGGCAGTTCCTTCCAGAATACAGCTGCCCTCATGGGGAAGGAGGCTGCAGAGAGCCTTTAACAGGGTGGTCTTGCCGCTGCCGTTTGCACCCAGAATGCCCAGGAGGCAGCCCCTGTCCAGGGAAAAGGAAATATCCTCCAGAATGCGTTTTCTGCCGTATCCGGCAGAGAGATTGTTTACGGAGAAAAAAGTCATATACAGCTTTCCTTTCACAGCATGGGAAAATCTTTTCACACTTCCCGTCATGCCGTCTTCAGCATCAATCCCGCTGAAAATGGCGAATGGCACAAACAATCATACTTTTCCTTTTCTTACAATCAGGATAATCAGAAAAGGCGCCCCAAGGAGACTGGTGAATATGCTCACCGGCAATTCCACGCTTGAGACGCTGCGCGCCAGAATGTCCGCACCCAGAAGGAGGATTCCGCCCATCAGGCCCCCAAGCAGCATGGCGCCCGGCCGGTTGTCTCTGGTGAAAAGCCTTGCGCCGTGGGGCGCCAACAATCCTATAAAGCTGATAAGCCCGGTGAGGCTGATTACGGCGGAAACGGCCAGGGTGGCGGTGACAAGCACCAGAAGCCGCAGCTTTCCCACACTGACGCCAAGCATCCGCACCTCTCCCTCCTCGCCGGACAGGATGATGATATGGCGGTGGAGCAGGAAAAGGGCGGTGAGGCAGAAAAGGCACAGCAGGAGATTTCCTCCCAGGGAATGGATGCTGATACCGCTTAAGCTGCCCATAATCCAGAATTCTATGGAAGCCAGTTCCCGCTCCGGGTCTGCGGTGAGCTTCAGGCACATCAGCGCTGTCTGGGCCAGGGCATGGACAGCGATTCCGGCCAGGACGATGGAGCTGTTTTTGCCGGTTCTGTCCAGGGCGGAGAGGGCCAGGACCACGGCAACCGCGGACAGTGCGCCGCCGAAAGCACAGACTGCGACAGCAGTTTGGGCAGCAATGGCAGACTGGGTGGCTGCGGCGGCCTGGCCGGTTCCTGCCGTCTGGCCGGAAAAAAGCAGGATGCCCGCCGCCGCGCCCGCACTGGCCCCGGAAGACACGCCGATAATATCCGGGGAGGCCAGGGGGTTGCGGAACAGGGTCTGGTAGACAAAGCCCGAAACGCCCAGGACAAAGCCGCCCGCAACGCCCACGATCGTCCGGCTGACCCGCAGGTTCAGAAAGATCCGTCTTTGCAGCACATTTCCTTCAAGCAGTTCTCCCAGGGACAGGGGATATTTTCCTGTGAACAGGCTGAGGACGGCGAGGGCAGCCAGTAATCCTGCGCAGAGGGCACACAGGGCTTGTGTCCTGCGGGATATGGTTTGAGCTCTCGTCTTTTTAGTTGTCGCTGTAGACGAAGTCATAGAATTTTTCATAATATTCATCTATAATCGCCTCATTCTCTTCTTTCGGGCATAGGTCAGGATGCAGGATGCCGCTGAGCCAGACGGTTCCCAGGATGCCCCCGGGAACCGGGCTGTCCCAGGATTCGGCTTTGCCGGGCATCTGAAAGACCTGTCCCTTTGCGACGGCGGCGCAGTCTGCCAGGTTGGGGTCAGCCAGAACGTCGTCCGCCGTGTAAGCGGCATCCGAGGCCAGGATGATGTATTCCGGGTTCCAGTAAAGCAGCTGTTCGTAGTCGATTTGTGCCCAGTAAGCATCGGTAATCTCCGCAGCCGCATTGGCGCCGCCGGACCGGAGTATCAGGTCCGACTGGTACATGGCGCTGCCGGCGGTGGAGAGCAGACTGGAATTTCCCGCCAGGTAAACGGTGGGAGCCTCCGCCCCGTCCAACAGGCCGGACAGGCGTTTTTCCTGGGCGGAAGTGAAATCCAACAGTTCCCGGGCACGGGCCTGTGTATCGGTAGCCTCTGCAATCAGGTGAATCATTTCCGTGAGCAGTTCCTGGTTTTCCGGATTCACCAGAAGAACCGGAAATCCCAGTTCCTCCAGGGTATTTGCGGCATCCTTCAGCTTCGCGGGCAGGATGACCAGGTCAGGCTCCAGGGCGGCGCAGCTCTCCAGGTCAAATTCTTTTGCGGAGCCTACATTGGGCAGCTCCAAAAGAGCGGGGGCGCTGAGCCGGTAAATGGGGCGTGATCCGGCTTTTGCTTCGATTCCTACAAGACTGTCTTCCAAATCCAGGGCAATCAGCAGACTGGTGGAGATATAGTAGCCGCTGACCAGACGTTTGGGCGTTTCTGTAAGAGTGACTTCCCGGCCTGCCTGGTCCGTTAATGTGACGGGATAATGGGTGGGCTGCGCCTGGGCTTCCGCTGCGGAATCCGCAGCCGGGGAGCCGTTGGAAGCTGCGGAAGCATCGCCTTCCCGGGGAGAGCCGTCGTTGGAAGCATCGTCATTGGAGGCGTCCGTTTCCCTTGAAATGTCCGCGCCTGGGGAAGCAGCCGCATCCGAGGCGCCATCCTTGTCCTTGCCGCAGGCGGAAAGGGATAAAAGCATGGCCAGGATTAGCAGCAGTGATATTATTCTCTTCATAGG
>CAJTSY010000146.1 GCA_910578995.1 uncultured Acetatifactor sp. | reverse complement strand
TTGCGGCTTCTTCCGCTTCTCTGGCATCCTGCTCCAATTCTTCCGGGAGATACCCCTGTGCAGTGACAGTTATGCGGAGCACATCGTCAGCATTCTCCCGGACGATTGCATAAATCTCGCTGCGCAGAGCGTCATCTTTTGCGCGCCAGGCGTCGTAAGCCTCCTGTATCTGTTCCGGCGTAAAGGAAGCCCGCTGCATCATCACCTCAATCCACATGGCGCGGCCGTCCACGGTTTCCTGATGCCGCTTCCTGCACAGAGAAGCCGCCTGCTGCATAGCCTGTTGGCGGGGGTTTGTCTCCAGTGCGCCCATATCGATTCCTTCTGCCAGTTCTTTCCCTGTGAAATTTCCCAGTTCCGTATCCCCTGCCCGCACACAGTAGGAGACATCATCCGAAAGCCCGTCAATGGAAAACTGCTGTTGGAAGAGAGCGCCGGAGGATGTGTGGCGGTCCATAAATTCACGGAAATCCGTAAAATCGTTGCGGTTGGCCAGAGGCAGGACTTCCGGAGCAAGGGTCATGCAGACGCCCTTTTCCCCGCGATAGAAATCCTTAAGGCCGTTTCGCAGCGTCTGGGGCTCCCCGTCCTCCGGCACATGAAGCGCTGAAAGAATTTCCAGGTCAGCACCCTGGGCCAGGAGGATGGAATTCGCAAGCAGTATCTGCCCCGTGGCATTGGGATGGATGCAGTCTGTGGTCAGGGTGTTTCCGGGATCCTCCTGCTGGATGTCTTTCGTCAGGGCGGCCATGGGCGTGTGCAGATCCAGATAATGGACTTCCCAGAGAGCGGCCTGTGCCTCCAGCTGCTCCATATATTCCAGAATCCGGCTTTCAAAGGACCACTTTTTATTTCCGTTTTTGGTAAAGTTCATGGAACAGTTCTCGTCGCACACAGGCGGGGAGAGAAGCAGGATATCGCCGCCCTCCAGGCCGTCCTGTTTCAGCCGCCCGATCAGAGCGTCCATGTCCGCCATGTAATCCTGGGTGGATATTCCCAGAATGGCTTCATTGGTGCCAAGCATGATCACCGCCTTGTCAAGTCCCTCAAAGGCGGGATCCTGGTCATAAATATTCAGCACATCGCTGATTTTGTAACCGCCTGCGCTGATGTTCCGGAATTCTGTCTGCCTGTCAGGGAAAAGGCTCAGGTAATACAGGCTGAGGATATCCATATAGGACAGGGGTGTGTAAGAGGCGTAGGTGATGCTGTCTCCGATAAAGCCCACACATTCCCCGTCACTGTAAAAGTCCAGCGGAGACGGGGAAAAGGATGCTGCCCGGGCTGACATTCCCGGTCCCAGGGAGAGGATGCACAGGAAAAGAGCCAATTTTTTTACATGTTTTTTTATCATTGGAAATTTTATCATTGGGGATCGCTCCTTAAAATTTGTTATATCATTCTTTTTTAGATGTAAAATCGGCAGAATTCACCGGCCTGCCCAGGGCAGAAGTACGATCAGCGGCGTTCCGACACATATGGAATCAAAGCTGACTTACCTTCCGAGTCAACATTATACAGACAGGAACCGGCACTGTCAATCGGAACAAATGCGCCTCCTTGCAGGTTAAGTTTGCATAAATAGAGAAAATTTTTTCATTTGTGTAACCTTGTCTGCATAAAAGCAGAAAAGAATGTGAACGTGTAAGTTTACCTTGCACAAATTGGCAAAACATATTAAAATGTGCAAAAAGATATGTCCTTACCCTGGATAAGATCGATCTGAGCAGGGATGGAATCGCCCATATGAATATCATTGATTTTCTTTTTTATAAGAAAGAGCTGGCATTGACATGAATATGAAACGGAAAAAACAGACCTAAACTGACTGTATGAATGAAAAGAGAAGCGCGTGAATGGAGTGAGAAGCGCATGAATAGAAGAGGATGTACATGGAAAATACAGGGAAGAAAACGGAAAAGGAAATAGGAAAGAAAACAGGACTGAACATCCTGGCAGGGATGCTAATTGCTTCGGCAGCCGTTGAGGTGCTGTACCGGACGGCAGGAATAGCGGGGGCGGCCCGGGGCCTGTCTTATCAGGTCTGGGTCAAAAAAACAGAAGATATCAATTTGACCATGGTACTGCCGCTGCTGCTTCTGTTGCTGGTATGGACAGCGCTGAACCGGCACAAAAAGCAGAAAAAGGGATGGGGGATGAAGCTGTTGGCGGTGGGAATGGCGGCTTTGTACCTGTTCTGGCTGTTTATTGTAATGCTTGTTTTGGTTTTAAACTGGCATGAGGAGCATAGGCTGGTGGGAGATTTGCTGTTGGCAAACGAAGCACGTCCTTTTGAGGAAAATGTATGGGTGTATTACCGTCGGAAGGGGATTTTTTTCCGGGTGCCCGGTGAACTGGAGATTGGGGACATGCAGCGTTACCTGGAGGAGAAATACGGGTATACTTTTACGGTACTGGAGGACAGGGACAGCTCCGGCAGGGTATTATTCGGGGAGGAAACCCATCCTGATGTAGCCGTGAAGGTGGAACGGAGTAGATGGGAATTGGAGGATAATTATGTGGAAGGGCTTACCGTGCATTATCTAAAAGAGGGCTATAGGGAACTTGGGATGGTCCGGCCGGCACAGATCCTGGATACAGGGCCTTATTTCTACCTGGAGCTGGAAGATGAAGCGGATATAGCCGCTTTTTCAGAGGATGCGGGCAGACTGATAGAGTATGCGGTTTCCCGGACACCGTTTTTTGAGGAGCACAGGGGCATTCTGTTCTTTATGCTCATGGAGGGGGAGCAGAAGATTACGGGAGGGCTTCCCTTCGGCAGGTTGGGCAGATATGATTCCATGGAGCAGGGATATTGGACGAACCGGGAAAGCATTGCGGAATATGTGGCGGAACGTTATGCGCAGGAGTTGGAGTGGGCGGAACGGATGCGGGAATATGAAGCAGAATCATCCCGAGAGTACGAAGCAAGATTACCCCGGGAAGAGGAAAGCAGGGATTCCGGCGCCCTGACCTGGCAGGACGGAGCGACGGACCGGGTTTACGGGGAAGAGCGGAGCAGGCAGGAGGAAGCGGCATACCGGATTTATGAGGAGGTACTGGAGGAACAGGGATATTCCTACGAGGTGTGTTATGACGCCAGGGGCGGCCTCTATATTGACCTGGGGCAGAGAGACGCAGGCAGGGAGGGAGACCCGGAGACGGAAGGCTTCTACCGGACGACGCTGGTATATGACCGCCTGTCCGCGAACGGCGCCTGCGAACTGTTCGTGTTGTACAGGGAGCATAATTGGGAGACGGAGACCGGGACGGTTCAGGGGAACACCGATATTCTGGAGTTCTATGCGGTGGAGACGGAGAGCGGAAGGGTAATTGGGGCGGAGAAGACAGGATGGGCCCAGACGGGCTGCCGGGCGTACCGGGAAGCCACGGGCGAATAATCGATAAAATCCTTCCCGGATTGAACTTTTTCCGATTTTTCTCGTTATTATTGAAAGAAGCTTATAGAGGGGACTGTGTAGACGGCATTTTAAAAAGAACCGAAGACGGGCATGCCGGCATGCTGCAGTTTCCAGAAAGAAGGGAGGAATCATTATGACAGGGAAAACGGAAAAAAGAAAGAAGCTTTTTGCAGGGGGATTGCAGGTGCTGCTGTTAGCGGGGCTGTTGGCGGCTGCTTCCGGATGCGGGAAATCGGTCGGACCGTCCGGCGACAGTGACAGGAAGGATTCGACAGAGGGATTTATGAACGGGGAAGCGGAGGAAAGCCGTGGGGAAAATCCGGCGGATGCACAGGGAGACAGCCGAAACCACGGCGGGGAGGAGCAGTCCGATGCGGAATGGATTGCGGCAAATCAGGAGGAGACAGCTGCAGTCGTCACGGATTTCGGCCTGCGGCTGCTGCAGCAATGCATAGCCGATGGGGAGGCTGCCATTCCGGAATCCGGCCAGGAGACCGCAGCCGGGCAGCAGGGAACAGGGAATCTGGCGGTTTCGCCGCTTTCGGTACTCTCGGCACTGAACATGACGGCAAACGGCGCAGGAGGAGAGACCCTGAAGCAGATGGAAGAGACCTTTGGGATATCGGTGCCGGAGCTGTCCGCGTACCTGTCTGCCTGGAGGGAGGCATCTGGGGATAAAAAATGCCGGCTGGACATGGCAAACGGTATCTGGTTTACGGAAGACGACAGTTTTACGGTGGAGCAGGACTTCCTGGACAATTGCGCTGATTCCTTTGGAGCCGAAGCGCGCAGGGTGCCTTTTGATGATTCCGCTTTGCGTGAGATCAACGATTGGGTGAACGAAAATACACGGGGCATGATTCCGGAGATTGTGGACAAAATCCCGGAGGACGCGGTGATGTATCTGGTGAACGCCCTGGCCTTTGAGGGGGAGTGGGAGGAAATCTACCGGGAAGACCAGGTGCGGGAAGGGGAGTTTACCCAGGCTGACGGCACTGTCCGGAATGTGGAAATGATGTATTCCCAGGAGGAACAGTACCTGGAGGATGAACATGCGTCGGGATTTCTGAAATACTATGCAGGCAGAAAATATGCCTATGCGGCCCTCCTGCCTGAGGAGGGAACGGATGCGGCGGAGTATCTTCTTTCCCTGGACGGGGAGAAGCTGCGCCGGATATTGACCAACCCGGTACCGGCCCATGTGATGGCAGGAATCCCCAGGTATGAGAGCAGGTATGGCGCAGAGCTTGGGGGCATGCTGCAGAAGATGGGAATGGAGGATGCCTTTGATTCTTCCAGGGCGGACTTTTCCGGGATAGGCCATTCCCTGAAGGGTAATCTCTGCATCAGCCGCGTGATGCATAAATCCTTTATCGCGGTGGACGAGAAGGGAACCAGGGCAGGCGCCGCTACGGCAGTGGAGATGGAAGCGGGGGGAGCGCTGTCAGCGGATGAAGTCCGGTTTGTGTATCTGGACAGGCCTTTTGTCTATATGATTATTGACTGTGAAGCCAAAGTTCCGGTGTTTATGGGAATACAGACCCAGGCGGGCCAGGAGGGATATGGAAACTAAAACAGAAGCTAAAACAGAAGCGAAAAGGGAAGTCAGGGTGGAAGGCATTGAACTGGCGCGGAGGATTCAGGAAAATATTTACCGCGTATTCGTGGGCAAGGAAGAGGTGGTGGAAGACCTCCTGGTCTGCCTGCTGGCAGGAGGGCATGTGCTGTTGGAGGATGTGCCGACGTGGGGAAAACCACACTGGCATCCACGCTTGCCAGGAGTATGGAATGCGGCTTCGGCAGAATTCAGTTCACGCCGGATACGCTGCCGGGACAGTTCCTTTCGGGGCAGACTCAGGACAGTGCGGAAGCGGTGTGCAGCGGGGAGGATGTGCTTCGGCTGAAGGAACAAGTACGGGCGGTTACAGTGCGGGAATCCATGCTGGGTTATATGGAGGATCTGGTTGCGCTGACCCGGGAAGAACCCCGTTTTGTACTGGGGGCCAGTCCCAGAGCGTTGCTGGCGCTCCTGCAGGCGTCCCAGGCCAAGGCGTTTTTGCATGGGCGGGATTATGTGAAGCCGGACGATGTGAAGGCGGTTGCCAGGCAGGTGCTTCTGCACAGACTGGTGCTCTCCTCCGAGGCCAGGATCCAGAAGGCGGATGCGGCGGCCGTACTGCGGTATTTGGTGTTGAAGGTGAAGATTCCGGTGTGATATGTGTGCGGACATCGGCCGGAAACCTACTTTTTTGTGTTAAAAAACGAGGACCGTTTCGCCTATGCAGGTGTCAGCATTCACCTGTTCTCGGATTTTTCCTACGTGGAGGATCTTCCCGGGGACACGGTCAAGGCCCTTGTCAGCCCCAGGATCGTGCCTCTGACGGAATTGAAGAGCCTGGAGAAGTTTCAGGCGGTTTTGAGCCGCCAGGCATTTCTGGATACGGAGCCGGATGTGATTGTGCGGGATTACGTGGAAGAGGATTCGCTGAAACAGATACACTGGAAGGCGACAGCCAGGGAGGGAAGGCTGAAGGTCCGAACCAGGACGGGGGGAGGAGAAACAGGGAATTACGATTTTCTGTGACATGACCCGTTACAGCCGGGACAGGAGGGAGTATCTTCCCCTGGAAAACCGTATGCTGGAGGTGCTGTTGGCGCTGGCTTTCTTCTTTGCCGGGAAGGATATGGGCTTCGGGGTCTGTTATGGGCAGGGCGGGCCGGTGAGGCATAGCGTGCAGGGGATGAAGGCATTCGAGGATTTCTATCGGGAAGTGGTCGGCGTGGTGTTCAGCGGCTGCCATAGCCGTGGCCTTTGCCATTGCCTTCGGGGCAGGCGGCAGGGATTTCGCTTCCCATACGCTGAAGAAACTGGAAGACAGCCTGGATAAGAAATCAGACAGGGAAGAATAAGAAAATTCTGTTGGCATTTCATAACGGCCATGCCTCCTACATATACTTGTAACAGTATATGCAGGAGGTTTTTTCTATGGAAAATTACGGGATAAATACGTATGACCTGTACAATGATATCAAGAACCGTACAGGGGGAGAGATTTACATAGGGGTTCTGGGACCCGTGCGCACAGGCAAGTCCACCTTCATCAAGCGTTTCATGGAGGAGATGGTGCTGCCCTACATGGAGGATGAGCATGCCAGGAACAGGGCACAGGATGAACTGCCCCAGAGCGCCGGGGGGAAGACCATCACCACCACGGAGCCGAAATTCATCCCCAACGAGGCGGCCAGCGTGGTCTTAAACGGCGACATCCCGGTATCCGTGCGGCTTATAGACTGTGTGGGCTACATGGTGGAGGGCGCGGCGGGGCATATGGAAGAGGATGTGGAGCGGATGGTGAAGACACCCTGGTTTGACTACGAGATTCCTTTCACCCAGGCCGCGGAGATCGGGACGGATAAGGTTATGAACGACCATTCCACCATCGGACTGGTGATCACCACTGACGGAAGTTTCGGGGAGATTCCCAGGGGAAATTACCTGGAGGCGGAGGAGAGGACAATTACAGCGTTGAAAAAGCTGCGCAAGCCATTTCTGGTGCTGGTGAACAGCCAAAAGCCCTATTCGGAAGACGCTAAGCGGGTGGCATCTGAGATTATGGAGAAATACGGCGTGGCTGCTGTGACCGTGAACTGCGAGCAGCTGAAGAAGGAAGACATTCACATGCTGCTGGAAAATGTCCTCTACGAATTCCCCATCTCTTCCATGGAATTCTACATGCCCAAATGGGTGGAAATGCTGCCCTGGGACAACAGGATGAAGCAGGATATCATCACGCGGGTCAAGGGCCTGATGCAGGACTACACTACCATCCGGGATGTGCTGAAGAAGCCCGTGGAGATGGAGGGTGAGTACATAAAGCGCTGTAAGACTGATACGGTAAGCCTGGTGATTCGCATCACATTGGATACAGAGGAGAGCTACTATTATGAAATGCTCACGGATATGGTGGGGGAGACCATAGGGGATGAATACCAGCTTATCAGCAAACTGAAGGATTTCGCTGCCATGAAGCATGAATACGCCAAGGTTCTGGACGCGGTGAACATGGTGCGTATCAAAGGCTACGGTGTGGTCACTCCGGACAAGGATGAGATCAGCCTGGAGAAGCCGGAGTTGATCAAGCACGGCAATAAATTCGGAGTGAAAATCAAAGCATCCAGCCCGTCCATCCATATGATTCGGGCCAATATCGAGACGGAGATCGCCCCCATTGTGGGAACCCAGGAACAGGCCAGCGATTTGATCAGCTTTATCAACCAGGCGGACATGGAAAGGGGCATCTGGGATACGAACATTTTCGGAAAAACGGTAGAACAACTGGTCAATGACGGAATTACAGCCAAGGTGGCGGTAATCGGGGAGGAGAGCCAGCTAAAGCTCCAGGATACCATGCAGAAGATTGTGAACGACAGCAACGGCGGGATGGTGTGCATTATCATATAAGGAAAGGGCTCCTGAGGCCTGCTGTTATAGAGGATGGCGATTTGCTGTCCTCTCTGTTTTTTCAGAGAGACGCGTCCGGCCGGCTCTGGTACCAGAGGACGGGGCCTTTGATGCCGGACCGGTGGCGTGGATGTTGCCCGGGAGGGATTCAAGGGTTCTTACGCGCAGGGGCAGACATATGTGAACAGGCCTGCCGCAAATTCGGTTCAGGTGGGGGGAAGGGCATCATAAAAGGGAAAAGCATATCCGTATATGGTCAATACCAGCATTCCGGCAATGGAGGCACACAGCAGAACGGAAACAAAAAGCAGTGTACGCTCCCGGGGCAGCTTCGGGAAAAAGGACAGAGCCAGGCAGCACAGCTTTTCCAGTCCGCGGACGGCATAAAGGCACAGGGGAAGCAGCGCAGGGAGCAGATAACGCCCCTGGGGCTGATAATCCGTGGAATAGGAATAAACCAGGCTTAAGATAAAGGGCATCAGGATGCAGAAAGCCATGTTCATGTGGAAAAAAATGTGGAGCCATCTGCGGGCGGGCCTTTTTGGGGCCCTGCGGCGGGCAGGGGACAGGGGGAGCAGCATACAGAACAGGACGCCCAGCCCGAAGAGAGCCTTGTAAAAACGGTAAACCCAGATGGAGGTTACCATGGTCATGGGGCCGTACATGCCGATAAAGCTCAATATGGAGAGATTGAGGAAATCAGAATTTTTCAGCATGTCCCATAGGGAATATCCCTGGTTCTGCCAGGTCACGCGTGTTTCCGGGTGGAATTCCGGAATGGCATGAAGCAGCGCGCAGTCGCTGCGGGTCTGCAGTCCCAGAAAGTCGCCCTCGTAGAGCAGGGCGCTTCGGATGAACCACCAGGCAATGCCGCAAAGCACGATGGCAGAAATGAAACCCCCTTTTTTCAGAAAGTTCCGCCAGTCAAAATGCGCCTCCCCCGGGGAAAAAGCCGGGAAGAAGGGGTTCCGGGCGGCTCCGGACTGCCCGTGACGGGAAAACGACAGGAAAAATGCACAAAACAGTAAAATACAGCTCAGGATATACCCGTAGGCATTGTAATAGGAAAGGGCGCAGAGTATGATGCCCGCTGCCATTATGACGCAGGAAGCGCCGGAGAAGCCGTCCTTCAGCCCCAGCGTCAGCCCGTACAGCATCAGCGCAATGGACAGCATGCAGCAGGAATCTGTGTTGACATAGGTGTGCACGAAAAGGCTCTGGGGAAGGAATGTAACCAGAAAAGCGAAAATCCACCCAAAACGTCTGTCCTGGAACCACTGCCTGGACAGCAGCAGAACCACATAAGCCATCAGCAGCCCGAGCAGGAGATTGACGCCCCTGGCCGTGTAGAGCAGCGCCGCCTCCGATTCCGTGAACAGCTTTACCAGCCTCATGGCATAGCCCTGGAGCATATAGGGCAGGATGGGCTGAAAGGCATAGGAAAAACCGTATCCGGGAATGCGGATGCTCTCCTCGTAGCCGTTGGGGAGCGTTCCGTGCTCTGCGATATACTGGGGGATAAGATAGCGGTTGAACTCATCCGGGGGGTTGCCGAAGGGCTGCTTTATCAGCAGGGAAAGCCCAAGGATGAGGTAGAGGGCGAAATAACATAATAATATGAAGGGATTAAATGTTTTCTTTTTTTCCATGTCATAAACCTTTGTTTTAGCCTGATTTGTCCGGACTGTCTGCGCTGTTCCGGACAGGGAGATTATATCATATTTTTTGATTGAAGTGAAGTAAATTGCGCAGCACTTTCTTTCCGCAGATTCCGGAGTCCCGGACTGCTGCTGTTCACTGCTCCGGATT
>CAJTSY010000145.1:3879-9717 GCA_910578995.1 uncultured Acetatifactor sp. | reverse complement strand
TACTGACGGAATACAATGAGAAAAAATACCTGCGGCTGTTCCGCAAGGAGGCCCGCGAGGAAGGATTTCAGGAAGGTCGGGAAGAGGGACTCAGAAAAGGGTATGAGGAAGGCGAAGAAAAGGGCGAAGAAAAAGGTCTTAAGAAAGGTCTTAAGAAAGGCCTTAAGGAAGGACGAGAGGAAGGACTTAAAGAAGGCAAGGAAAAAGAACGCAATCAACTGATAAGTAATATGTTCCACAACGATTGTTCCATCGAACAGATTGCAAAATTGACAGGCCTGTCTCCGCAGGAAGTCCAGGAGGCCTTAAAAAGTTGTCCCTGATTTCCAGGGCTGTTTCCGGTCCTGCACAAACGCGTTATTCTGCCCCGACAGGAAAGGACATTCCATGAACCCCACAGTATTAATCATAGAAGATGAAAAAGATATCAACTATCTGTTGTCCAAAATCGCGGAAAGTGAAGGCTGCCGGACAGTTTCCGCCTTCTCCGGCACCGAGGGCCTGCTTGCGTGCGAACGCGAATGTCCTGATCTGATCCTCCTGGATCTGATGCTGCCCGGCCTGTCCGGGGAAACGCTGCTGCGCATCCTCAGAGAAGAAAAGCAGCTCCTCATCCCCATTCTGATCCTCTCCGCCAGAAGCGCCCTCCGCGACAGAGTGGCCCTCCTGAAAACCGGAGCAGACGATTATATCACCAAGCCCTTTGAGCCGGAGGATGTGGCGGCCCGAATCCAGGCTGCCCTCCGGCGCAGCGGCCGTCTTCCGGACCGCACTGATTTTCTATCCTATCAGAATGTAAAGCTTTATCCTGAATCTCGAAAAGTAACGGTTCATGATAATGAAATATCCCTCACCGCCCATGAATATGCCCTTCTGCTTCTCTTCCTGCAGGCCCCGGAAAAGGTCTATTCACGGGAAAATCTTTACGAACTGGTATGGCAGAACGGCTATTACGGTGAGAACAACACAGTCAACGTCCATGTCAGCAACCTGCGGAAAAAGCTGCGGGAGGCGGATGGTTCCGGAAAGGAATATATCCGCACTGTGTACGGTATCGGCTTCCGTATGAAGTAGTTCCGGTGCCGGCTGCCTTGACAGGGAGGACACCCCCAAACCATTCTGTAATGCCGATAGCTCCTGGATTTACAGACTTTTCCGTCTTTACGACTTCTTTATAACTTCTTAATGACTTTTTAACACCTCAGCGTTTATAGTATATTTAACGAAAAACAAGCGAGGTGGTCATCAATGAACGAATCCAACAACAACCGCGTCAGCAGCTGTGCCATAGAAGCAAAACAGGTCACGAAATCCTACGGTTCCCTCCTGGCGTTGGACAAAGTCAGTCTCCATGTCAGGACGGGAAGCATTTACGGCCTCATCGGAGACAACGGCGCGGGGAAATCCACTTTTCTCAAGCTCCTGGCAGGCCATGTCTTCCCTACGGCAGGGGAAATCAGCCTGTTTGGCTGTTTTGAGGAAAAAGCCCTGCGCCGCTTCCGCCGTCAGACCGGCATCCTCATCGAACAGCCCGGCTTTTTTCCCAACCTGACGGTGGAGCAAACCCTGGAATACTACCGCATCCAGAAGGGCATTCCCGGAAAGGCAAAGGTCACGGAGATGCTGGAACTGACCCGGCTGTCCGAAAAGCGAAGAAGCATGTGCAAAAAGCTCTCCATGGGCCAGAAGCAGCGCCTGGGCCTGGCCATCGCCATGATCGGGGAGCCCCGGCTGCTGATCCTGGACGAGCCCATCAACGGTCTGGATCCCAGCGGCATTGCGGAATTCCGCTCCCTGCTTCAGCGCCTGAATGCGGAAAAGCAGATAACCATTCTGATTTCAAGCCACATCCTGACAGAATTGCAGCAGATTGCCACCCACTTTGGCTTTCTCAGCAGAGGCCGTCTGTTGGAAGAGCTCTCCATGGAGAAACTGCGGGAAAAATGTGCCGATTATCTCGACATAGCCGTGTCAGATCCGGAACTCTACGCCGCCCTGCTGACCGGGCATTTCCCGGAGGAAACCTTCCAGGTGCTGCCCGATGGGACAGTACGTATCAGGCGCTGCCTGCGGGAGCCGGAGGCCTACAGCCGCCTGGCCACCGACAACGGCCTCTACATCAGGGCCCTGGAACAACATCAGTCCACACTGGAAAGTTATTATTTGAATCTGAAGAACGGGGGAAACGAAATATGCTGAATTATTTGAAAAGCGAATTTTACAGGACGGTACGCAGTAAAGAAATCCACGGTATGACCATAGGCCTCTTTTCCATGGTTCTGTTTATGAACGTGACACTGGGCCTGATGAAAAATGTGGAACATTTCCGCTACGGGATTACATCCTTCTCTTATTCCATGATCGTGTCCGTCCCCATGCTGTACTGTTATGTGGCTTCCGCTGCGGCCGTCATGCTCCACGGAGCCGACAGGCGCAACGGCACCATGGGCAACAGTATCGCCTATGGTTTCTCCAGAATACAGCTGTTCGCCGGAAAATGCATCACCTGCCTTGTCACCTGCCTGGTTCTGCTGGCCCTGCTGCTGCCCGTTTACATCGGAAGCGCGGCGCTTCTGCTGAATTCTGCAGGTCCCACCACGGTACAGGATATGCTGTGGGAAATCCCTGCCATGTCCCTGATCGCCATCGCCTCCCAAATCCTGGCCGTGACCCTCCTGGAAGCCTGTGAAAACAGCTTTTCCGGCATCCTTTCCTGGCTTGCCGTCATGCTTTTCCTGCCCAAGCTCTTCCTGGCAGCGGGAATCATACTGCCCTTTGGGAACGAACCCGTCATGGCCATCGCCATGTGGATGCCCGCCAACTTCCTCCCGGCAGGAACCCGGGTCAACATGTCCGAATGCGTCACCATATGGAGCACTGCGGAAGGCATGGCCAGGTGCCTGCTCTCCGGCGCTGCAGGAATCCTTGTATTTGGCGGCGCAGGTGTGTTATTATTAAGGAAGAAAGATCTGTAACTTCTGCCTGCAGACATGATCTAAGCGCTACAAACGGAAGGAGATACCTATGGCCTGCATCCCACTTTTTCAGCGGCAATTTTTCCTATGCTCCATACTGTCCGCCTTAGGCGCCCCCGCATTGGGTGCGGCTCTCCCTGCCGCAGCCCCTCTGGCACTGTCAGCCTCTGCCGCATACGCTCTGCATACATTTCTCGCCGCCGCAGTTCCTCTGGCGCTTATAGCACCATTGACGCTGCTGCTCGCCACAGCCGCAGGCTATCTGGCCTTCCGCTATTTTGCTTTAAAAAATGCCCTCCAAAAAGCAGACCAGGATCTGCGGGAAATCCTGGAGGATCTCTCCCAGAACCGGATAGTCCGGCTGCCCCTGCCAGACCGGGATCTGGAGAAGTTCACCGGTTCCGTCAACGCGACCCTGGAGGAAATCCGGCGGGAACGGCTTTCCTATGAAGAGCGGGAAGCCCGTTTCCAGGAACTGATCGAAAATATCAGCCACGACCTGCGGACACCTCTGACGGTGATCCTGGGTTATCTGAAATGGATGAAAAAAGCGGAACAAGGCTCCCGGGACCAGTCCCTGGAAATCATAGAGCGGAATGCCCGTTCCATGGAAAAACTGGTCTCGCAGTTTTACGCCTTCTCCCGGCTGCACGCACAGGACTATGTCCTGGATCTGCAAACCCTGGATACCTGCCGCCTTCTTCGGGAAAGCATTACCGACCACTATCAGCTTCTGGAAGGAGCCCGTCTGAATGTCTCCATCCGGCTGCCGGAACACCCTGTGCTGATCCGGGGCAGCGGGGAGGCTTTGGAGCGCATCTTCTCCAACCTCCTCCAGAACGCCGTCAAATACGCCCTCACACGCCTGGATATCTGCCTGAAAGAACCGGAAGATGGAACTGTCCGCATTTTATTCCAAAACGATACGGAATCTCTCCGGCAGGATGATATTCCACTTTTATTTAACCGTTTCTACAAACATGATAATTCCAGACACCAGGGCGGTTCCGGCCTGGGCCTCACTGTGGCAAAATCCCTGGCCGAGCTTATGGGCGGCACACTGACGGCAGAGCTTTTCCTGAAAAATACCGATGAAAATGACCCTGCAGGCAAACCATCCGGTACTGCAGCCCGGTACAATCCTCCGATGATGCCGGGAATGCCAGACGGGGAAAATCCGGAAATCCCCTCCGTTCTGTGCTTTACCCTAGTTTTCCCAAACGACGAAGACACCCGAAAAGCAAAAAAGTTTTATTTGGAAAAAGCTCCGGAAAATGGTACAATGGAAACACCGAAAACGATCACAGATTTATAGATCCAGACAGGAGGACCACATATGAACCATTCCAGAAAACAAATCATCCTGCTCATGACAGACGCAACCCGCCAGGACATGGTGGGCTGCTACGGCAATCCGGACATGCATACGCCGAATCTGGACCGTCTGGCGGAAAACGGCATCCGCTACCAGAATGCCTACACCTGTCAGCCGGTCTGCGGCCCCGCACGCTCGGCCCTGTTCACCGGCACCTATCCCCACTCCAACGGCAGCTTTGCAAACTGCATCCCCCTGGGGGCAAATGTGAAGACCATCGGACAGCGCCTCACAGACAACGGCATCCGCACGGCTTATATCGGAAAGTGGCACCTGGACGGAGGCGACTATTTCGGCCTGGGCGCCTGCCCGGAAGGATGGGATCCGGAATACTGGTATGACATGCGCTGCTACCTGGAGGAACTGACAGACGAGGAACGCCTGGCCTCCCGGGACAGCGCCACAAGCGGAAAAAAAATTTCCGCGGACTTCACTTTCGGCCACCGCTGCGTGAACCGGGCCCTGGACTTTCTGCAAAAACACGGGGAGGAAGATTTCTTCCTGACGGTTTCCCTGGACGAGCCCCACGATCCCTGTCTCTGCCCGGAGCCCTATGCATCCATGTTTGCAGGGTATGAATTTCCCAAATCCCCCAATGTCTGGGATACCCTGGAGGGAAAGCCTCAGTACCAGAAATACTGGGCCGGAAAAAATCGGGAGACTGACCGGGATGCCCTGAAAATCCATGTATCCGGATTCCTGGGCTGTAATTCCTTTGCAGACTCCGAACTGGGCCGGGTACTGGACTGCATTCGGACCTGCGCCCCGGAGGCAATGGTCATCTACACCTCTGACCACGGCGACGGCATGGAAAGCCACTGTCTGCATGCCAAGGGTCCTGTGATGTACAATGAAATCGCCCGGATTCCGCTGCTGATTGCAGGTCCCGGCGTTCCCCGGGGCGTGGTGGACGAACACCCGGTGAGCCACATCAACCTCCCCGCCATGATTCTGGAATATATGGGGCTCTCTGTTCCCAAAATCTTTGAGGGAAAAAGCCTTCTCCAGGAGGTATATCATCCGGAAATACGGACAAACGACTATGTTATTACGGAATTTACCAGATATGAAATCGATCACGACGGCTTCGGCGGGCTGCAGATGATGCGGGCCATTTATGACGGACGCTACAAGCTGGCAGTGCATCTGTTGGATCCGGTGGATGAATTTTACGATACACAGGAAGATCCTTACGAAATGAAAAATCTGATCCGGGACGAGGCCTATGACGAAGAAAAAGTCCGTCTCCACAGGCTGCTGTTGGATTGGATGAACACCACCAGGGATCCCTTCCGTGGGTACCAGTGGGAACACAGGCCCTGGCGCAAAAACCTGGAAGAGCCCACCTGGCGCTATACAGGCTACACCAGACAGCGGGAAAACGAAGAATATGAGCCCAGGCAGCTGGACTACTGCACCGGACTGCCCATGGAGGAGGCCGTAAGGCGCAAGTAAAGCGGAGAGCTGAAGGGCTGTCAGGGATTGCCC
>CAJTSY010000145.1:0-3779 GCA_910578995.1 uncultured Acetatifactor sp. | reverse complement strand
CCCCACTGTCTTTGCCGCCTGGGTTATTACGGAGAAGACACTTCGGAAGAGAAACTTACGGAGTACAGGGAGACGATTCAGGAGGCCAGGCCCCTGCCCCTGCGGACCAGGCCCATCCTTACGATCATCCTGGAGGAGGCGGAGGATTATTTCAATGGAAGCAAGGGTGTGGATGAAATCACGAAGGTGGTCAACAACCGGGTGCAGCTGTACCTGGATGAAGGGAAATAGACCCGCAAAGGCAGCCGCTCCGGTCAGTGGCTGCCCGCTTCCAAAAGCCCGTTCTCAAATAAAGTCCTGAGTTCAAACCTCCGTTCCCTTTCCTCAAAGCGGATCATCACCCAGTTTTTCTCCATCTCTGTAATCACTCCCTTCCCAAACTTCTTATGTACTACAATCAGCCCTTCTCCCAGGGCTTCACAGAACTGCGCAAAAGTGCCTGCGGAGAAGGACTTCCTCTCCTTCCCTTCCAAAATCCCTCCGTACATGGCTGTTACGCCAGCAGCGGGATTACCCGCTTTCTCCTGTGCCCGCCCGTAAAGAGATACCGGATTCTGTCGGCACGAAGCCGGAATATCCGCTTTGTCCTGCACCTGCGCGGAAAGAGTCTGCGCCATGCCCTCCATAAGTTCTCTTCCGAACACAGATTTCTGGTTCACCGTGAACAAGAACAGGCGCTCCTTCGCCCGGGTCACTCCCACATAGAACAGGCGCCTCTCTTCTTCATACGCCTTCAGGTCTCTGTCCTCCCTGGATTTCACGCTTCCGTATGCCGCGCTCCCATCCTGCCGTACAGGGACAGCCATATGCCCGTCTACGTCTGCCGGTCTCATACCTGCCAGACTTTTATCTGCATACCTGGCGCTTATCGCCCCCTTTCCCGCCATGCCCGGCTTTGAACCATTGCGGCTGCCCCCCGCTCCCCGGCCGGAACCCTCCCCAGGTTCCGGCATCCGTTCCGGAAAAATACCGTCGATCACGTCCATCAGGTACACCGTATGGTATTCCAGTCCCTTACTGGCATGAATGGTTGACAGGATAAATTTACACTCCGGATCGTTTTCTTTTCCTTTGATGATCTCCTGCAGCTCCGCCAGGCGCTCCACCAGGCGCCGGGGCGAATCCTCGTTCCTCGCCAGGGCCCGCAGGACAAACAGCCTGCCGTCCCCCAGACCGGACCGTTCCAGATAGTCCCCGTAGCCCAATTCACGGACAATCCGGTTTACCGCCCGCTCCGCCGTGTCTTTCAGCAGCCCCTTCAGGCCGGACCGAACCGCCATGCAGCTCTCCCTGGTCTTTGACTGCAGTTCCCCGTGAAAAATCGCCGCCTGCAGAACATCCATATCCTTCTGCCTGCTGATCTCGCAGATCCGAACCGCATTCTCCTTGCTGATATAGGTTGAAAGCTTATAATAAACCTGCAGAAACAAATCCGTGTCCCTGGGATTTTCCGCGAAAAGAATGATGTTCTGTATATCCAGAACCACCCGGTGGGTAAAAAAAGCCAGTTCCGCACTACGGATACGATAGGGAATGCTCTGTCGCTCCAGCAAATCTACCAGGGGCAGCGCGCTCTCGTTGTCCCGGTAAAGCACTGCCGTCTGGATCCTGCACCCTTCCGCCACCTTCAGCAGGTAACGGTACTGGACACTGCGGCCTTTCACGTCCAACTCCCGGATCTCCGCGCCCTCCGGACGGGCCGCCCGCATGTGCTTCTCCCGGCGCAGGGTATTTTTCCGGATAAAGCGGTCCGCCGCCTCCACGATTCTGGCATTGGAGCGGTAATTTTCCTCCATCAGCAGCACCCTGGCTCCGGGATGGTTCTCCTCAAAGGACAGCAGGGCCTCCGGGTAAGCCGCCCGGAAGCCGTAGATGCTCTGGTCCTCATCCCCCACCATAAACAGCTGATCCCGCTCCCCGGCCAGGATCCTGATAATCTCATGCTGAATCTTCGATGTATCCTGGGCTTCGTCCACGCAGATGTAGGGATAGCGGTTGCGGAAATACTGCAACGTCTCCGGGCTCTTCCGCAAAATCGCATAAGCATATGTCATCTGATCGTCATAGTCCATCAGCCCCCTGCCCCGCAGCTCCCCGCAATAGGCGCTGTAGATCTCGGAAATCCGGAACTCACAGCCCTCCTCCAGCTGCCGGATTTCTTCCCCGGTGAGCATCCGGTTCTTAATATAGGTGATCATGGTGCGGATATTTTTGATATCGCTTCCCGCCGCATAGCCGCCCTCTGCCTTCTGATAAATGGCAGACAGAATGGAAGCCAGAATCTTCTCGTCCGTCACCAGGGAAAAGGCATTTTTGCCGATAAGCCGCCCATAGTACTGGATAATTCTGGCACAGACGCCGTTAATGGTGCGGAATTCCAGGCGGGCACCCATTTCCTCCCCAAAATAAGAGCGAAAACGGGCCGCCATGTCCCCGGTGGCGGCCACTGTGTATGTCAGTGTCAGAATCTGCTCCGGCGCAATCCCGGCACAGTAAATCATATAGCCCAGTCTTGTAATCAGAACCGTAGTCTTCCCGCTTCCGGGTACCGCAAGCAGCAGCACCGGCCCCTCCACGCTGCGGACGGCCTCTGCCTGCTGCTCGTTTAACCGAATCTGAAACCTGGTGCAAAATTCCCCATATGTCATTTGTACTATTCCTGTTTTCCGTTTTTTTCACCGGAATGCGCCCGGCTGTCTGTGCGCCCCTCTCCCGGCTGCCAACATTATAACATCCTTCTCCTTTGCCCGCAAGCAGACCTGCAAATCCGCCCGGGACAACGAGATAAATAAGAGGTTGTCGAGGCAGTAAAATTATGGTAAACTAAACTTGGCAATGATTACAAGTATAATGCACATTCAGGAAGGATTTCATATGAAGCGTTTTGTTTTTGATAATCTTATTTATAGATCTAATGATCATTCATTTCTGCTTATGAACTTAATCAGTTTCCGCCGTGAGATTATTACAAAATACATGCTGGATAGATTGGTCTTGATAGAAAGTAAACTTAATTCAGGAAAAGCGCTTTCCGGTGAAGAATAAAATATCTTAGATTTTTTTCATGAGAAAAAACAGATATTACCGCCAGAAATTGTGGAAGAAGTTGATAGGCAATCCGAGGAAAAGGCGGCACTTCATCTGTCAAAATTTCCGGTCAAATCTATCACATTTAATTTGACCCATGCCTGCAACTTTAATTGTGATTATTGCTATCAGAAAAAATACAAAAATAAGCCGGAATATAGGCAGAATATGAACGTGCAGGATATTGTATCCATTATGGAGTACCTATGCCTGCCATATTTTGGTGATACCGATCTCGATGAAATTGTGGTAAGCGGCGGAGAGCCGCTTCTTCCGGCTAATATTGATACAATCAATTATATCTGCAAACATGCGGTGGCCAAAAAGAAGATATTATATACAAACGGCATTAATATTCTGGCATATAAAGATCAGATTTCTTTTGATGCTTTTGATGAAGTCCAGGTATCCTTGGATGGTTCGGATGCTGTGATCAAAAAGATTAACCATTATGCCGATTCCTTCGACAAAATTATCGGGGGGATCAAATACTTGCAACAAATGAATAAGTCCATCAGGATAGCAACCATATGGACAAAAGAACTGCGCAGTCACTTAAAGGAATACATAGAACTATTGGTAAAAAGCAACATACTGGATCAGCCGGATACCACGTTAAGATTTGTCTTGGCAAAAGATTATCATACAAGCGGCGGCATAGACGAGCATTTTTATGATTGGGATGAGATAGT
>CAJTSY010000144.1 GCA_910578995.1 uncultured Acetatifactor sp. | reverse complement strand
GCGAAACATATCCACCAGGGTACAGACAATATAAATTCCCAGAACCGCTCCCACTGCATGAACCACAAAAAACTTATCGTGATAAGCAGACACATTATCCAACACGTCTCTCCAGAGCCAGTGTCTCATGGTATCACTGTTGGCATGAATCATTAATACCCCAAATGTGGATGCCGCTATCCGGTTGATCCATGGATGATATGCCATACCCAGATTTCTGAAAAAAAGAAAAGCACTCACTGATAACGCAACTGCCAACAGCTTATTGGAATCAGCCACAAAGTGATAGTATATCCCCTTCCCGAACTTTGAATATACCCATGCTCCAACCACCACGCTCCCCCATGACAGCAACAGAGATACCGCCATTGATAACGCACACAATTTCTGATTATCAAATATTTTCTTTGGATACAGGCGGATATAAGAAGCAATAAAATACAGCACCATAAACCATCCCACATAGGTAAATGCCTCCGGTGCCTTCAAAAAAGTCTGTAAAGCCGTCCCCGTTAACAGGCATATTCCCAGAAGCTTTAAATGCTGCATTTCATTCATTGACTTGATAAGCATATTCAGATAAGGAATGAACAAATAAAATACCAGAAAAGATCCCCCAAAACCAGTGCCAATGCTATAGACCGGCAATACTGACTTTACAAGATCTTTTAACGAAAAAGGCGCATATCCGCTGAACAGAAAAATCAGATATATGGTAACCTTGTAAAATTCAATTTCCATCAGCAGCTTCAGAAATTTTCGGACACTAACGTTTGATTTGCACATAAAATATCCCGTAACAAGCACAAAACAGTTAATCCCGGTTTTCCCTCCCCAGCCGAACAGCAGGCTGAATATGGAGGGAAATGTCAGCACGTTTTCCCTGGTTATCTCTTCCATGATTCCCGAATTCACCACATAATGATGCGCTACAATGCACAGCATCGTAATAATCCGGAAAAGTTCAATGGCGGAGTCCCTTTTACCCCCCCGAGCCGTTTTTCCCCTATTTTCCGTCAATTTATCCTCCACGTTTCATCCTTTCCGAAAGACATTTTACCTATCTTTCATTTGCACCCCACGCCCGCTACGACTTACAGCTTAAAATAACCTCACAGATCCTGTCCACATCCTCTGCCGCCAGATCCGCATACAGCGGCAGTGTCAGTACTCTTTTGCTGATGTGCAGCGCTGTCGGTGTCTCGTTTACATCATATTCCCTGTGGAAGCAGGAAAACGTATTCGTCAGGGGATAAAAATATTTCCTTGCGCCAATGCCGTTCCGGGCCAGTTGGTCAAATACTTCCGCGCGGCTGGCGCCGAATACCTTTTCCTCAAATACCACCGGAAAATACGCATAATTGGATTTAACACCCGGCTGGGGGACATTCAGCTGCAGGCCTTCCACCCCTTCCAGATGCTCCAGGTACCGCTCCGCCACCTGCTTACGTTTAGCAATCTCCTCTTCCACATGCCTCAGGTTGCACAGTCCCATAGCAGCACAGAACTCGTTCATCTTCGCATTGGCCCCCACTGCACTGACTTCCTCCGGCCCGTGAATGCCGAAATTCTTCAGTTCATACAGGGCATTGCCCAGACGCTCATCCTTGAAGCACACCGCACCTCCTTCGATGCTGTTGAAGACCTTGGTCGCATGAAAACTGAAGCAGGAGGCATCGCCAAAGCTGCCGATCCCCCTCCCCTTATAGGCCTCCCCAAAAGAATGCGCCGCGTCATAGATGACCTTCAGTTCATATTTATGGGCAATCCTCTCAATCTCCTCCACACTGCATACATTTCCGTACACATGCACCGGCATAATGGCACAGGTACGGTCCGTAATCAGGCTCTCGACTTTTTCAACGTCTATCGTATATGTAACGGGATCTATGTCACAGAATACCGGTTTCAGTCCGTTGCGCACAATGGCGTGGGTGGTGGACGCAAAGGTAAAGGGCGTGGTAATCACCTCCCCCTGCAGGTTCATGGCCTGAAGGGTCAGTTCCAGGGCCATATGCCCGTTTGTCAGCAATTCCACGTTCGTAACGCCAAGGTACTGCTGCAGATCTTTCTGAAGTTCCTTATGCTTCACTCCCATGTTCGTCAGCCAGTGGGAATCCCACAAATCCTCGATTTCATCCATGTATTCCTCGAATGCGGGCATGGATGAGCGGGTTACCAGTATTTCAGGCATGTTTCTTCTCCTCTATGCTAAGGCTAAAGTTTCTTAGCCATATATATGCTTTGCTTTCCCTGTTTCGCTTTCCTGCAGAACCCGTTTTTTTCATAAAACCCAAACGCTTTCTGATTATCTGTTCTTACTTCCAGTTCAAGTTCTCCCATCCCCTTTTCCACTGCAAGATTCTGTACTGCCAGCAACAGGTCACTTCCAATGTTTCGCCCCTGATACTCTGGTCTCACTACAATCATTGATATAAAAGCCACCCGCGAAACAAAATCGTTTGCATACACAATGGCATATCCCATGGTTTCGCTTCCATATACCAGGATAAACTCGGCTCCTATATCCCATTTCCTCAGCCGTGCTTCAAAACCTGCCCGCTTTGCTACCGGTTCCCTAAAGGCACTGTCGCATATCTCGATTGTTCTTCTTTTATCTTCCAGGCCGCCTAAGCGGGTTAAAATATAATTCGTCCGCTTTTGAATTACCCCCCCGAGCTGCCTGAAGGCTTTTTACAATCAGTCTGATCATCCCAGTAATGATTTTTCTGAATCAATTCATAATACTCTGATGCCAAAATCCCCGTTACCGCTAAATCGCGAAAACGTCCCCCCTTAAACACATACTGCCTCCTGATGCCCTCCACATGCCATCCGCACTTGGTATACATCCCCTTTGAAGGCTCATTGTCTTCAAACCAACTACCATCTAATCTGTTCAGTCCCAATTCGTCAAAGGCATATCTCATGACTGCCATTACCGTATCGGTACCTATACCCCTGGAACGGCATTCCCTCTTTGCAAGCTTGATACCATGAGATGCACGTCTGTTTTTCCAGTCAATTCCTGTCAGCGTGGCAATTCCCACCGCCCCATCCTGGGGCGTTTCTATTACAAACCTCAGGTTCAGCGAATCCCCATAATGAACTTCAAACCATCTCTCCTGGGCATAGCTTGAAACCGGAAAAGACCACCCCACCACCAAATTTTCGATCTCTGGATCATTAAACATTTCTTTAACCATCTCGCAATCCGACCGCTCCATGGCCCTAAGGGTAACCAGTTTCCCCACAATATTCATTCTGTTACCTCACAATCTAATCCCACCAATGCTCTATCAGCGACGTATTTATCCTGTCATATATCATATCCTGCCCCCTGTTATCCGTTACCTTTATCAGAGAATAGGCTGTATCCACATCTTTCCGGATTCTGTCCGGAACTTCATCACAACAGTAAAACATTCCTATCTTTGAAAGTATCGCCTTCGTCTCATCACACTTCTGCCCAACATGAGCATTTACCAGAGCAAATTCACAGCTGTCCAGTTTTTTAACCTCATCAAATCCCACAATGGAATCCAAAATTCCTTCTTTTGCATAAATGTTAATCGTTACACATTTTAATTCTGGAAGTCTGTCAGCCTCCAACTGTACAGCTCTTGCCCTACCAGACAAAGCATGTGCGATAAAAATATCCAGGTTGTTTATTATACCTTTTCTTTCCAGAAATTCATATAAATGTCCCCCTCCTAGTCTGAATCCGGTCTCAAAAAATACAAAATCCTCACTCTCATCAACAAACCCTGAGAAAAAAATATAGCCATTTTCAATCCCCATATGGCGAATCATTTTCCGCATCTGTGGATCCGCCTTTTGGACAAACGCTTCATGATGCTTTGAAGGAAACAGCCAACTGCTCTGCACAACTCGCTCAAAACCATTGTTTTCTGCATTCAGTACGTCATTACTTGACAGCAAAAACACCTTTCCGTCAAGAATTGCATAATAAACATCAAACTTGGTTCCCTTATAGATAAAGTCCTCTATAATCACTTGTTTACAGACCGACATTTCCATTGCATATTCATACGCCTTGTATAATTCCTCTTTATTTTCCGCGACACTAATTCCAATGGATCCTCCTCGATCCACCGGCTTTACAATAACAGGAAAATGCTCCACTGCATCAACGGAATCATATCCGTGCACCACGGGAACACCGTTTATCCTGCACTCCTGTTTAAATTTCGCCTTATCTCTTGTTATCTCCAACTGTTCCAGTGTAGCATAACAAGGCAGCCCAAGCCTTTTGCAAAGCTTAATGAGATTTTCCACCCGAAACTCACTATATCCTGCCGTTATCCCATCCACATGGTGCTGTCTGCAGAGTTCTTCCAACACATCCAGATCGCTCCAACTAACATCCCATGCTTCATCGGCATACTGCTTTGCCCTGGCAATATTGTGGTCTGGATTGTTATCTGTAACAATTGTATATATTCCATACTTTTTTGCACGCTCAACCAAGCTCACTTCAGACGGACTAGCTCCTAAAATAAGCAGCCTTTTCCCACAAAAATCCTGCATCCGTTCCATAATCTTCTCCTTCTTCTACTGTATTTTCTCCATTTCGCCTTTCCGCAGTTCATTCATTGGCATTTTATATACTCCGTATATCCTGCCACAAAGGAATAGCATCACAATCCCCGCCACACACAATACCATTCCAGAAGGCAAACATCCAAAGCCAACCGTAATTCCGGGAATCCCCGCCACTAAAAATACCTCTATGACAGACTGGAGCGTATATGCAAGTCCAAAGTCATCCAAGGTTTCGGACTTCATCTCCGGATCAACACATCGAAGCAGGGTAATCCCAACCGCAACGATTCCCGTTAAATATCCAAAAATAAAAATAGAACGTTCAAACCAGAAATTATGAAATAATTTTTTTCCCACCACAAAAACAATCATTAACGGCCACGCGATACCAATAATGCACAAAACGACGATTGGCTTCCAAAACTGTGCAATCACAGACAGTTTTATCGTCGCTACCCCGAAAGCGACAAGATAATCCGTAATACAACTCCCGCATCTGTCTATCACTTTTTTATCTACATATTCCGAATACCTCATCCTGTTTAGTACGAACTGCACTGCCATCCCCGCCAGCATAGTCAGACACATTAACGGAAACCCAAGTTCCGGGAAAACCGTATCAAGCAGTTGTTCTGCTGCATATCCGATACCTGTAGCCACTAAAATCAAACTTACATGCCATGCAAGCGGATCCATGGACATCGGATGCACGGTTTCACTTCCCATGGAAGAACGCTTTACCTCTGGAATCAGCCCTGTGCGGCATTCCTTGGGCAGCTTTTTTGCCTCTTTCACCAAACGGGTGGCACCCTTCTTAGCAGCAATGTTAATACATGCAATCCCCCCCAACAGTCCTGTCAGAAGTCCTATCGTTGCAAAAACCTGGCCGATATAAACCGCATCCTCCCGATTCAGCTGCTTGTTTAACGCCCCCCCTATCGCAGCCGCATACCCATGCCCCCCGGCAAAACCAGCAGGCAGCAGCAAAGAAATCTGTGGAAAAATATCCGGAAACAACAGCATGACAATGGCTCCTCCCAGAAACAGAGCTATTCCAAAACAAAGTATCTCCGATGCTGTGTTGATAAAAAACGTATCCCCAACTTTTGCGAAAATTGATTTTACGTTGATTTTTTCTTTCTTTCCCAAAAACAGACCCGCGAAAAGAATACAAGTAAAAAGGTAGGGATAGGAACCCGCCTGTGAACTCCACTTTACGGCACCTGCTATCTGCGGCCCTGCTAACAGTCCCATGAATCCCGCTATAACAGAAGAAGGAATATAATGATTTTGAAACCACTTGACTTTACTTCTTAAAACTTTTGCAGCAAAAAGCATGCCAGACATCCAACAAAGGTCTTCCAATAAATTGTATACTGTATACTCCATATGTCTCTCCTGTTTTCTAACTCAATCTCTTCGTGCCCTACTCTACATATTTCTTGATTTCAGCCGTTCTGTCCGGCATATCTTCATTTCAATATAAAATGCTGTTTACATACGAAAGAACTGTAATCATGTCATCAGCATCATACCTTTGGTCGCAGGGCAGCGGCAGAATGTTTTTCGCCAGCCTGTACTCCGCTGTCCCTTCATTGCAATCTGTTAGGACATTTGGCCAAAGAACCGGAATATATACTCTGTGTTCAATCAGTTTCTCCCTGACCTTCTCTGCATCTTCTGTCAGAAACGGATACATGAAGGCTCCTTCCGCCATTCTGACAACTAACCGATTTTTTCCTTTCAGGCCCTCATCCAAAATCCGGAAATTTTCCTCCCTCCTTTTCCTGACAGCTTCATAATCAATTCCATGAAGCAGATTCCATGTCAGACGTGACATTTTTTTCACAGGTTCTCCTGCAAAAAAACGGTTATTAGCAGCTGATTCTCTATAAAACTCCGTGGCGGTCCGTTCATAACGCCCCAACACAAAACTCATCCTTGTACACGACTCATCTACGGACAGTTCTCTATTCAGCACAGTATCTGTATATAAAAAAGCCCCATCCGGCACGCCAAAATATTTGCGGCACGTATAAATCGTATCCACACCTGGAATGGGATCCGAGAAGTAATGCTGTGCATTATCCACAATTGTCCTGGGATATTCCAATACAATTTTTTCAAGGAACTCCCGGGACAGTTGGCCATAATAATTCACCAGGTAAAGCCATTCCTCCTCATACAGCTGCGGAACAACGGGCTTAAATTCTGCGGTGATCTGGTAATGCCTGACCCGAACTCCTAGCTTTCTACAGACATCTTCCACGGAACTGCACAGGAAGCGGGGCAGACATATCTGTTTTATGTTTCTGGCCTCAATCAGGTACGCCAGAGCATTCCTGCCGCAGTTCAGCGCAACCGCCCCTTCGTGCCGCATGGGAAGTCCGTAAGTGTCAAGCTCCATGTAGCCGCCTATTTCTTTCATTTTCTGCCCGTTCTCCTTTCTTCCGCCCCTGTTTCTCCTACACATCCGGCTTCACACATCATTTGCCGTTCAGATCGTCACTCCAACAAGCGTCCTGTTCTGCAAATTCGGAATCGAAATAATGTATACGGCCCTGTTACCTTCACATGCGTTCCTGGAAGAAAGCGCCCACCCTGCTGTCCAGGATAGATCCATCTAACTGGATCGCGTCCAAGGAGGTAAGGGAGTTGATTTCCAGAATCTTCACCTTTCCATCCGAAGTGACTACAAAATCAAATCCAAGGTACTCCATCTGGGGAAAATGTTCATGGAATGCGCCGCAGGCTTCCACAATGTTCTCCCACATCGGAATCTTTCCTTCCAACCGCCTCCCTGTATCCGGATGTTCCCTGACCATACAGTTTCTATTTCTTTGAAAGTCAATCACATTCCCTTCCGAAAATTCTCCGTCTGCATTCAGGTAGCAGAGTACACCACCTGCATTATAATTTTCCACATAACCGGACCGCTTTGTCCCAAAACGTATATATCCTTTCAGCGGTAAAGTTTTACCCCCCCGAACCCCCATCAAATAGCGTATGCAGTTCACCGTTTCCGGACAGTACAGGGCTAGTTCCCTGTGAGGCCTCAGGAACTCGGTAACAAGGTATTCCCGCAAAGTTGCAGTCTTCCGGCAAAAACCTTCCGCATCAAGCTGTTCCCCGTTTAACAGATATTTCCCTTCACAGTATTCTGCCTTATAAAAACCTTCCCCGATGGAGCCCGCTATCTTTTTCATCGCCAACTCACCCTTCTGCCTCAGAAGCGCCGCAATGTCTCCCACTGCAGCGTCCGTTTTTTCCCCCGGACAGTCTGGCAGGCATAAAACATCCCCCCTTGCATTGATATGGAAATAATATTCCGGCATATATTGATCCAGTTCCGTCCCGGCACACAGATATTTCAGGGTCAGCTTATCGTCAATCCAGGCTGAATACCTGCCATTAAGCGGATGCATTCCGTAATACCTGGCATTGGAAAGATAATTAACGTAATTCCGCTTGTTCAGTCCCATGTAACACCAGTCCGGAACCGTAAACCCTCTCCTGTGTATCCCCAAAACCTTTCCAATGGAATGCCTGCTTTCCCTGTAGTCTTTTAAGTAACTGTCTGCCAACATGGTCGCCCCGCTTCCATTGATCTTCCACCTGTTTTTTAAGAATAGAATATACATCTTTTTGACAATTCGTTTTACCATCCCTATTTCCCCTCTTCCAGTATAACCCTGATCCACTGCTCCGGTTTTTCCACCATATCCAACATCTGTCCCATACTGTCAAATTTCATCAGCAAAACCCCCAGAGCCGTGTTTGCTCCTGAAAATGCCCTGACAAAATCCCCTCTTTTTTTCACAATATGGTCTTCCACCAGGTGTCTTTTTCGGACTGCTTCCGAAATCTCAATCCGCTCCAGGACACCATCCCCGGGACTGTGTACGGCATAATAGGCCCAGTACCCCTGTCGTGTGCCATCCAGGGACTTCCTGGGAATCCTTACCCCCATGGCTGCCTTTACGGCGCATTCCACCAGATCAGTTCCAGTAGCATAACGGATAATCTGGGGAATATAATTCCCGCCGCTCCTGGGAGCCACTTCCATCAGGTATACATTATAATCATGGTCCACACGTATATCAAAGTTATAAGCCGATGTCCCCATGCCCAGGAGCGTAAGCAGCCTCTGGATTTCATCATGAACCCTGGCCTGTACCCAGTCAGGCATTTCACAGGGAAAAGTCGCCGCCACAGGTACAAACGGATTGATACAACCCGGGTCAAAATGGTCATTGGCAAAACAGCGAAATACCAGTTCCCCGTCAACAGAGAACCCGTCACCGGCAATCTGGTAACCATATTTTTCCACATATTCCTCAACAATGAACCTCCCTGCACGTGAAAAAGACAGGGCATATGCAATTCCTCCCGCCACGTCTCCGCCCACATCAATGCGGCTGACCCCCTTGCTGCCCGAAGAATCAACCGGCTTTATGAGAAAAGGAAAACGAAATCTGCCCTTTCTGATGTCCTCCAGGGCTTTCCCTGCTTCCGAATAACCTTCTGCTTCCGGTGTACAGAAACCATGTTCTTTCAGAAATGCCCTGTATTTATCTTTATTGCACAGAATTTCAACGGAGGTGTATGGGTTCCCGGAAAGCCCAAGCCGTTCTGCCACATATGCCGCAGCAGGAGCCGCAGGGTCCGACGCATAGGCAAGAACACCGTCAGCCTGTTCCTGCCGCGCCACATTCAGCACCGCTTCCCTGTCCGTTGTACTCACCCGGTAAAACCTGTCAGCCGCATACTGCCCGGGATTGTCTTCCAGGTAATCACATAGAATTGTTTCATACCCAAGTCTTATTGCAGTTTCAATAGCAGTTACTTGCTGGGCGGAACCACCCAGTAACAGCAATTTCTTTTTCATCTTTTTGCATCCTTATGTATGAGCATTTTTGCTATATTCCATAAATACAGGAAAGGCTCCATTTTCAATACGGCAGAACCCACGATATAAATCAATTCCCCCAAGATTACCTGTATACACAACGTAACCAACGAAGGCAGACGTAAAAAAGTAACTGTATACACGCAAATTCCCATAAATACAGCCATACAGATACTGGGCAGAATATCCTTTATCTGGTCTTCATAACTATATCCCAACAGTTTACGGTTCGGCCAGGAATTAAT
>CAJTSY010000143.1 GCA_910578995.1 uncultured Acetatifactor sp. | reverse complement strand
TCAGCACTAACAACAATAACATCATGGTGGAGTTTAAGGCAAGCCCCCTGGAAAAGGATCTGATCACCACGGACAGGCGGGAGCTGAAAGACATCGTGGAGCGGATGCGGAAAGGGTGAGACCGCTCTGCACCTGCGAAGTGTGCGGCTCGGAATGCTGTGTTTGGATTTCGGTCAGGCGGGTGGAATCCGAAAGCGTATGGTATACGCACAGATTACGCATTTGTCAGGAAAGCAAGTTTTGATTACGCACAAAATACGCATGGATTACGCAATGGAAGGAGGATGCCATGAAAACAAGGGCGGACATATACGGGCAGGAGGCGGCTGACCTGCTGCGGGAGGTTTCCATGTACCCCGGCCTGTCGGAAGGGCAGCTTGCCCGGTTTCATCCGGGCAGGGAGGAAAAGGTCAGGAACCTGTTAGCCCATCTGCAGAGGCAGGGGCGCATTGTTCCGGCTGAGACAGGCGGCTATTTCCCCCAGGGGGAACATGTGCGGGGCACCGATGCAGGGCTGGTCCGTTCCGTGTGGGTGCTCCTGGACTTTATCGACCGTGTGGAATACCATTCCCCCGGCGATTTTCCGGTAAAGCTGGTGTTCTTTTCGGCGGGCAGGATGTACGAGGTGGTCTATGTGGCTGAAGGGCAGGAGGCCCTGGTGGCACAGGCGCTGAAACAGTGCCGGCAGGGGGAGAGCCGCCGTATCGTGCTGGTGGAGGATGCCGGGCAGATCCCCTTATTGCATTTCCCCGATATATCGGGCTTTTGTACGGTGGAGCCGGACGGGAAGGTAAGCTATTACAGGCAGGCTGAGCCTGACTGAGAAGAATGAAGAAATTTAACACATTTATTCGTGAGATTTGTGTCGGCGCGCTGCAAAGTCACAAATGACTTGACACAAACTTTTTATGTGAATAAAGCAGCGCAGAAATGAGGTAAAGATTGGACAGAAAAATGATTTCCGCGCAGGTAGGGGAAATCCTGAACAGCCTCTCCCGGCTGAACAATAACATCTGCGCCATGGACACACTGGATATTCAGCGGTATCCGGAAAATTATGAGATCATCTCCACGGAGGCGGCACTGCTGGCGGAAAGGATCGCCTGCAGGCTTAGGAATCTCCTGTTTGCGTCCACGGGCGTCCCCAAGAGGGACTACCTGATAAAGGCAGGCGAGGCCCACGGCATAGAGATCGGCTATGCAGACGGCATCCTGGAGGTGACGCTGCCCCGGCTCCTGCCTAGAAAAAAGACCCGCCAGAGCAGCCTGTTCCTGACAGAACCGCTTCATGCGGCGCTGGAGCAGTATGCGGCAGAGCACCCAACCCCCAGGTTCCGGGAATGCGTCATCTGCATCTCCCATGTCTATGGGCATGACCTGCCGGACTGGTGCCTGCTGGACTACGACAACCTGCAGCAGAAGCAGATCCTGGATACGGTGGCGCTGTATGTGATGCTGGACGACAGCGGACTTTTGTGTGACGCCTACAACACCACGGAGCGGGGGGAGAAGGACTGCACCCGTATCTATGTCATGGAGAAAGGGCGCTTTGGGAAGTGGCTTTCGGAACGGGAAAAGCAGCTGAAAAACATATCAGATTTTTGAGGGTTTCCGCCCCTGTTTTTCCTGATGTGTGAAAACAGGGTGGAACACCTGCAAAAATGCGCCTTTGCGGGTGCGGATTCAAGTGCGGGATTACCGAGGTCTTTAGCCGCTACGGTAAAAAAACGCACGAAAAGGAGGCGGTCATGGGGGAAGATGGACGTTGTTTCCCAAGGAAGGATACACAGGCTTACCGGCTGCTTGAGCTGGTGGCTGTCTGCGGCGAGTTCCCGGCAGAACTGGTTTACAGACTTGCCGGCAGCACCAGCTATAAGGGCACAGTCACATGGCTTTTGAAGAAAGAAAGGCTCCTGCGGGTCTATTACCGGGATAAGCTGCGGGGGTACAGGCTGGGGAGGCGGGCCAGGACGGCGCTGCTCTCGGACAATCCAGAGCGGTTTTCCTTTTACCTTACGGGAAACGTGGATACCAGCCTGTTAAAGAGCGAGGCCACAAGGAGGATACGCCTGCATCGGATCGCTGAGGTCTATGTGGCGATGCTGAATGCCGGCGTGACAATTTTTAGGGATGAAAAGCCCAGGGTGTTTGCACCGGATGGAGATCAGGACAGAGGGCTGGAAGGAGCGGCCTTTTACAGCTCCCGTGAGGTCAAGGAAACAGGAATCGAGGCGGTAAAGATCAAGGGCTCCCGCATGGCGGGGGTATTGCTTTCGCCGGATGGGGTTTTCCTTACCTACAACAGCGGCCCGTACATGGCGAAGTGGGATTACCGGGCCGAGCAGAGGGCAAAGGCATGGATGCAGGTCACACTCTGTAATGGGAACGCCGGCCTGGGGTATGCGCCGGAGGATGTCTGCGGGCTGCTGTTCGGGGACAGCCTGGAGCCTTTCTGCCAGATCCTTTCCGGCGCGGACAGCGGCGCAAGGTGCTTTTTCCTGTTGGATGGCAGTTACGGGCATTTTTATTACCTGACAAACGACCACAAAGGGGAGGTGATGCTGGGGCTCTTGTGCGACAGGGACAGGAGGGAGGAACTTGACCGCATCCTGTCCCAGGGGTTATGTGCGGGGAATCCCGGCGGGGTTATAGAAAATGATGCCCTGGACGGGAACGGGGACCCGGTGCTGTTCGGGTATCTGTTAGACATCCCCCGCATCCACCGTTTCTGCAGTGCGCTCCAGCTGCAGGAGCGGCATGGCACGCTGATCTGTTTTGACTTCCAGCGGGAGGTTCTGGAGCGCTGTTACGGAGGCCTGGTGGCATTTGAGGCCATCAGCTTTGAGAAGTTTGAAAGGAGGTTTTATCCAGAGATATGAAAAGGATATGGAAGACCATGATAGCCGCACCGGCGGCCCTGCTGGGCGTGCTGTATGCGGGAGGCTATCTGGCGCAGTTTATCGGGAATTACGCGGTCTGGAAACAGGGGGGCGGCATCCCCGGGGACGGGACTTCCCCTGCCGGGATCTCCCGCGGCTTTATGGCCTGTCTGTGTGCGGCGGTCACGCCGCCCTATGGGATCTACGGCATTTTTATCTGCATCGGGCTGCTGGCGGTGCTGCTGGTCATGGTCATGCGGATGGGGTACAGCGATGCCGGGGAATATGACGGGGAGCGGAATTTTACATACTCCGCAAAGGGGACTTACGGCACTTCCGGCTGGATGGGGAAAAAGGAGATGGACGGCGTCCTGGAGGTGGTCTCTGACCTGCGGCGCCATCACGGGGTCGTGCTGGGGATGCTGGAGGGGAAGGCGGTCTGCCTGCCGGAAAAGTCGCGGCTCAACAGCAACCTTGCGGTGTACGGCGCCAGCGGCAGCATGAAGACAAGGTCCTTCTGCATGAACCGCATCCTGCAGGGGGCGGCCCGCGGGGAATCCCTCATCATCTGCGACCCCAAATCGGAGCTGTATGAGAAATCAAGTGCTTACCTCAGGGATCAGGGCTATGTGGTGAAGGTGTTCAACCTGGTGAGCCCGGAGAACTCGGATTCCTGGAACTGCCTTTCGGAAATTGAAGGGCAGGAGCTGATGGCACAGCTTTTTGTGGATGTCATCATCAAGAATACCATGGTGGGCAGCAAGGGGGACCATTTCTGGGACTCTGCGGAGATGAACCTCCTGAAGGCGCTGGTGCTGTATGTGGATCAGGGGTATCCCCCGGAGAACCGGAACATGGGGCAGGTGTACCGGCTCATCACCCTTGGCTCGGAGAATGCCCTGGACAGCCTGTTTGAGGTCCTTCCCGCCCGCCACCCGGCAAAAGCGCCCTACAGCCTGTTCAAGCAGGCGTCGGATTCCGTGCGGGGCGGAGTGGTGATCGGGCTTGGGAGCCGCCTGCAGGTGTTTCAGGCGGAACTGATCAAGAAGATAACGGCGCGGGATGAGATCGACCTGGAGCTGCCGGGGCAGGAGCGCTGCGCCTATTTCCTGGTGACGAGCGACCAGGACAGCACCTTCGACTTCCTGGCCTCACTGTTCCTGTCCTTTGCCTTTATCAAGCTGGTGCGCTATGCGGACAGAAACTGCGAGGGCGGTGTCCTGCCGGTGCCCGTCCATGTGCTGGGGGAGGAACTGACCGCCTGTGGCACCATCCCCGACCTTTCCCGGCGCCTGAGCGTGATCCGGTCAAGGAATATCTCCATGTCCTGCGTCTTCCAGAACCTTGCGGGGCTGCAGAACCGCTACCCGCAGAACCTCTGGCAGGAGATTCTCGGCAACTGTGACGTGCAGCTGTTCCTGGGCTGTACCGACCCATTGACGGCGGAGTTTGTTTCCTCCCGGACGGGCCTTGCCAGCGTGGCGGTGACGAGTAAGGCGAAGCAGCTGGGCACCTGGCGCATTTCCAACTATACGCCGGAGTACCGCGAGACCAGCGGCGTGGGGAAACGCCCGGTATTGACGCCGGATGAAGTGCTGCGGCTCCCCATTGACGAGGCGCTGGTGATCATCAGGGGCAAGAAGATCCTGAAGGTGGACAAGCTGGATTATTCAAAGCATCCGGACTATTCCCTCCTGCATTCCTGCAAGGCGTCCGCCTATGTTCCGGAGTGGCGCAGGCTGGAGATGGAGGCTGCAGAGGCGGCGAAGGGTGCGGGGAAACATAACTCCGGGTCAGAAGAGCCGGAAACGGGAGGGGCCAAGCCCAAAGAGTCCAGAGCCGGAGCGGAAAAACCGAGGGAGCCGAAAGCAAGGGGAACAAGTGCGGGTACAGACAAAGCGGGGGCTGCCCAGAGGATGAAAGCAGAGGCAGCAAAGGAAAGTGTTTCTAAGACAGAGGCCGCCCAGTCCAAGGGATCAAAGAGGGAGGGAACAAACTCAAAAGAGGAAAAAACAAGAGCCGCCAAGCCGGGTGCGCCCAAAACAGAGGCATCCAAAACAGGGACTCAGAAAATTGTCAGGGCAGGGGCACAAAAATCCTCAAAAGCGGAAACCCCGAAAATGGCGGATGCCAGGGCAAGGCCGGCGGAATCAGACGGCTCTGTTTCTAAAGCCGGCAGCCAGGCCGGCATCATTGTAACTGATAAGGAAGCTATCATGTCCTAGACCAAGAAGGAGGAAAATCAAATGGCAGGTAGAAAAAAAGCAGCGGAAGAAACAATCACAACAGAAGAAAGGATGGGAACGGAAATGCAGGAAATGGATGGCGCTGAAATGCTGTCAGCCGGAGATGCTGCGGCGGAGGGAGACGGCATGGACCTGAATGAACTGCTGGAGAGCATGGATCAGGAGCCGGAGGAAACGGGCGGGCAGGAGAATGAGGAACTGCCCGAGCTTTCTGAGGAGGAGATGTTTGGGGAGGCAGCGGCAGAAACGGAAGGCGACGGCACGGAAGATGCCGGAGCGGCTCCTGAGACAGTACCCGGAATCCCGGCAGAAGACAGGCAGCCGGAAAAGCCGAAGCGTACTTCCCGCAGGAAGAAAGCCGATGGGCAGTCCACGGAGGAAACTGCGGCAGAGGATTCCACAAAAGAAACCTCTGTGGTGGAACAGACGGCAGCAGAGGACGATCCTATGGAACAGATTTCTGTGGAAGAAACGGGGGAGCAGGCCGCAGAGGGGGAGGAACCCATAGAAAAAGGTCCTTCCATGGGGCAAATTTCTATACAGGAAACAGAAGAACAGTCTGTAGAAGGAAATTTGGATGAAGCTGCGCTTATTGAGGGAGAGAATTTGTCCAACGGAAATTTGCAGGAAGAAACTCCAGAAGATATGCAGGAGACGGAGACTGACGATGATGCGCAGGAGCTGCAGGAGAGTGAAACGGCAGATGAGACGCCCGGGGGCAGTCGGGCAGAAACAGGGGGTAATTCCACAGGACAGGCAAACTCAGCCGCCTCCCGCCGCACACCCAGGGCAGGAAAGACAGAGGCGCCCGTCCTGGCTTTGGAGAGCCGCGGGGAAGTGGAGACGGAAAGCGCCAGGGAGGATACCATCTGGCATGAGATCCACAATGCCTACCGTACCCACAGGATACTGACAGGGCAGCTTGGCGGCATTGAACAGACGGACAGCGGCAAGACCATTGTGATCGTGGACTATAAAGGCTTCCGTATTGTCATTCCCTTAAAGGAGATGATGATCGACCTGGCCCAGGGACGCAGCCCCTCAGGAAAGGAATATGCGGAGCTGATGCTGCGCCAGAATAAGATCCTCGGCAATATGCTGGGGGCGGAGATCGACTTCATCGTGAAAGGCATAGATTCCAAGACACGCAGCGTTGTAGCCAGTCGCAGGGAGGCCATGCTGAAAAAGCGGCAGATATTCTATCTGGATACGGATGCGGCGGGGATGTACCGTGTCTATGAGGGGCGTATTGTCCAGGCAAGGGTGATCGCCGTGGCGGAAAAGGTCATCCGTGTGGAGATCTTTGGCGTGGAATGCTCCATCATGGCCCGTGATCTGGCGTGGGACTGGATCGGGGATGCCCATGAGCGGTTCTCCGTGGGAGACCAGGTGCTGGTGCGTATTTTGAGCGTGCGGCGTGAGGGTCTGGAGGATATGGGCGTTAAGGCGGATGTCAAGAGCGTGACCCAGGACACACACCATGAGAACCTGAAAAAGTGCCGCATCCAGAGTAAGTATGCCGGAAGGGTGACGGACGTGCATAAGGGCGTGGTATATATCCGCCTGTCCAACGGTGTCAATGCGGTGGCCCATGCCTGCTACGATTACAGGACACCGGGGAAAAAGGATGACGTGAGCTTTGCCGTGACGAAGATCGACGAGGAACGGGGCGTGGCTGTGGGGATCATTACGAGGATCATACGGCAGAATCTGTAAAGAATTGTTAATAAACTGTGATAGAGAGCTGTTATTTCAGAGTTGAGATAGCAGCTCTTTTTTTCGTAGGATAAATATATTGTTTATAAAAAGATTATAAATTCTTTGGACAATATAAGTTATTGATGTAAAATGGATTTATAAAGAGTATTTCAAGTTTTGGATTTTGAAATAAGCTTCTTAACTTTATGTTTAAACAAGCGAAGATTTTTATGCTAGAGTTGATGTTTGAAAGTTGTGAGATAAAGTTCTAAAACATTTTTAAAAGGAATCTTTTAGCAAATGTTATACGGCAGTAGTGTTCTGCCATGTCGGGAAGTGTGTCCATTCAAGCTACATACATTGTTGTTTTGTATTCTCAAAGGGAAGTGAGGTATACTTTACTTTGTAGATTAAGGTGTATAAAGAAAAAACAAATAATGGCGATATTTATATTATGGTGAGCCATATATAATATATATTTATTAAAGATTATATAGCGTACATAAATATAGCAATTTGAATATATTGAAAAAATTATTTATGGGAGGATGGAAAATGAACGAAAAGGAGTTACTTAAAAATCTAATTGATAATCCGAAACAGCCCTCTGTGAACGAGTGGGTATACGAGGTTGAAACTTTTTTAGAGGATACAAAAAATGTTTCGGAGGAAGCTAAAGAATTAATACGAGGAATTAAGCTTCAAGGTGATAATTTTCAGCGTTGTGATAATTTGGTAGCGTTATTGAGACAATTATACAAGAAAAAATATGATAAGATTACCGTACCGCCAATAACAAAGAGAAGTCAAATTTTTGTGGCAATGATGTTTTCAGCAGAAACAGATAGAATTTATGAGAAGGTTTATAGGCCTGTTATTCAATCCATGGACTATGTGGCGTTGAGAATTGATGAAAAACAGTTTAATGGTTCTATTATTAAAGAGATAACTACCGAAATAACAGATTCTATAGCTATGATAGCAGATTTGACTGGAAATAGAGGCGGGGTCTATTATGAAGCAGGTATAGCGAGAGGGCTGCAATTATGTAATCATCCTATAAAACTGATTTTTACTTGCCGACGTGATTTCTTTGACAATGAGAAGGTTCATTTTGATGTAAGCGGAGACAACATATTGTTATATAACGATGATGAAGATTTGAACAACAAACTAAAAATGCGGCTACAGGCCGCATTTGCGGATAAAAATTGAACATATATGTAATCGTAATTAATAGGTAATATTTATGAGGTGATGGATAAACTTGAACAAATTGCTAGAAGGAAAATCATACCACGAATTTGATAGTACAGAAGAAGTGGAAATATGGGCTAGGAAACATTATGCCGATTTGTTGAATATCCCCAGAGAAGATGAGCTGCATCAAATGATTTCCAGCTATACAGGAAGTTACTATAAATGGTATAATAAATTATTGCGAAATTATATATCTGCAAACGGCAATAAGTCTAGAGAAATTGAATCAGTTGATGTTAAAGATGATGTGATAGAAATCCAGAAAATCACGGACATGCTGTGTAAGCATTCGTTGCCGGAAAATATTATTGCTTATCGATATACACACAAAAAGGATATTGTGTCACTTTGTAGTGGAAATGTATTGCGCAATGGCATAGAGTTTTCCGATAAGGCGTTTTTCAGTACAACACTTATCCGCAAGATGTTAAAGGGATTTATGTGGGAGAACCATTGTGATTGCCTTTTAAAGCTTTATCTTCCCCAAGGGTTGCCAGGCGCATATGTTTCAATAGATAAAGAATGGTCACGTTTAGATGAGCAAGAATTTTTATTGCCACCGAACACTAATTTTAGGATTTTAAAAATTCATCATTTTACATATCCACTTAAAATTGAATGCAAGGCAATTTATAATTAGTTTATTAAATTTGTACAGCATATCATTAAATATTTTTATGTCGAATACTTAAAACGGAGGGGGCATGGAAACGGTAATGTCGTTTTTTAGCAGTATCATAATAAATATTATTTCTTGCGTTGCATATGATAAAGGACGCCTTTTTATTGCATCAATGGATAAAGGGAAAATTGAAGAAAAAATTTGTGCATGGACAGAAAAATTTTTTTCTACACATTCTGAAATGGTTTTTGAAACATCGAAATTTATTGATTATGTCACTTATCAAAAACCATTGGAAAAGATATGTGAATATGTATTTAATGCAAATAAAAATGTAGTAATTAAAGAGCAAGATTTTGTAAAAAGCCTTGTATATGAATATAAAAGAAATATTAATGATGCAGGTGTAAACTGCTCTATTCTTGAGGAAAGTGCAATAAGAGATCTGTTTTATGGTGTTTTAGTTCTTTGCAAAGAAATATTATCTGAAAAAACTACTAAAGGTGAAAAATTAATTTTGTATCAAAGCCAGCAAAGCAATGTCAAACTTGATGCAGGGATTAGGGATATTAGTTCCAAAATTGACGAACTTGAGGAAAAACTCACACATCAGGATCAAATAACGGACTCTATAGTTATTGAGGATGTATATAAAATTTTGTCAGGTGCAATATGGGAAGGAAAACTTACAAAGGTATTTAGTTTTCTTTCGGTGCTTGCAGGAAAGAATGATGACTTGGAAAATGCAGTCAAGATTAAGCTTGCGGTTTTATCTGACTATAATGTTTTAACAGGAGAGCCGCTGATTTTATGTGGGAATATTAAAAATGTAGTTTTAAGAGATGATGTGTTTCGCCTGTTGATTCTCCATAATTTTTTTAAGCCAGATAAATTGAATCCTTATCTGGAATTAATATCAGATCCGACTTTGAAAAAAATTGCTATATCTGTTGCTACAGGCCATTTGGAGGATGTGATTACTGAATCAAAGACGAGGCAAAATAATGTTACTAGT
>CAJTSY010000142.1:3356-9931 GCA_910578995.1 uncultured Acetatifactor sp. | reverse complement strand
GCCGGACTATAATTAAATGGTAAGTAAACTATATACATACCAGGAGGAAAAGGAAAATGGGTACTTATTACCGGCACAAAAAGACAGAGAGTGTGGATGTGCCATATTCGTTCCGCTGTGAACAGTGTATGAAGGACAGCGGGACGCTGAAGGCAACCATCACGGGGATGGAAGCGGAGATGAACAGCAATTTTAAGACGCTGAATGACAAGAACCAGAAGAAGTTGGACGAGATAGCGCATAACTATCTGGTGAGGGAGGTAAAGGAGGTGTACCGCAACGCCACCGAAAAGCAGATCTATGGCAAGGCTTTTAAGGACGAATGCCCCTACTGCCACAAGCCCCAGTCCTGGGCAATCAGCGGCGCGAAGGACGACATGTTCAGTACCCCCATTGTGTGCGTGATTCTGGGCATTATCATTGGAGGGGGCTGCTATTTCTTCTCCGGTGTGGAGAACAACCTGACGATTGCCCTGGCGGCAGCGGGAATCTGCCTGGCTGTGGCGGCAGGAAGCCTGATCCTGAATATTGTTAAGATACAAAATAAAAAGAAGCAGACTGCCGCTGTAGTGCAGAAAAACGTACCGGTCATCGAGTGGGATGCGGTGGAACATATTCTGGGGGAAGGCCGGTGATTAGTGTTTTGGGTGGCTGTGGCTCTTCCGGAGCAGTGTGCCCGCGCAGTACAGCAGCAGGATTCCGCCGCAGCAGGCGGCAACCATGGCTGCAAATGTGACGAACTGTTCCCCGTTTTTTTCGTAGGCCCGGTTGAGGAAAGGGATGCCCAGGACGATGAAAAAATACCAGAATATCGGAGGCAGGCATCTGTGCAGGAGAGGCTCTCCCGCTGTTTTGCCCAACAGGGATCCCGTCAGACGGTAGAGGGTAAGCAGCGCCGCAAAATATACCGCCGTGCCGATGAGGGTGTGAAGACTGTCCGGTGTGAGGAAGCCTCCGAAAAGCCCCAGACGTTCAAAGAGCAGTGGAAGGTAGATGGCGGCGATGATACGAAGGCCGTTTACGAAAATCGTGAAAATGTAGGAAAGCACAAGGCACATGCCGATCCAGAGGAAACCATTCCGCAGGGCGGCCTTTTGGGAATGCGGTGCAGGTGTTCTGCTGTCTGGGACAGCGGCCTTCCGGGAATGCGGTGCAGGTGTTCTGCCGCTGGTGGCAGCACTCTTCCAGGGATGGCCGATTCCAGAGTCCCCGGCGGCCAGATGGACAAAGGAAAACAGGAGCATGGCTGCCGTGATAAGCATAAACTGCATGCCGGAGCAGGACGGGGCGATGAGGATCTTCATATCATGATTCACATATCCTATATTCGGCATATATTCAAAGGATATGCCGCTCAGAATGCTTACCCAGCCGGAGGTGGGAGCCAGGAGCCAGAGCAGCTGTCCGGCTCCGGCCCGGCTGTAATAATATTTCATGAAGAAAATCAGGAGAAGGCCCGTCAGGTAGAAGGGGATATTTTCCCGAATGAATTGTGCCAGTTCTTTTTTGTTCATATTATACTCCTGCCCGCTTCGGCGGGCTTTTTTCGTATATTCAGAAATCGTTTGAAGAGACGTCCCAAAGCCAGGGCAGCCATTGCCGTGGCAAGGAGCAGAATTCCGCCAGGCTCCGAATAAGCCCGGTATCCGCCGCCCACAGCCAGGTTGGACACGCCCAGGGGCAGGGGCGATGCCTGGTTTACATTCCTGCTGTTTCCCTCGCTGTTTCGGACCACATCGATGACTGCCACAAAAGAAGTGTAAGGCGTTGTCATGCTGTAATCCAGACCGATCCGGGTGATTTCGTCTTTTACGGACTCATCGTTTCTGGTGCTTCCATAGCCTGCCAGTTGGTCCAGCCTCGTCCGGGCCCACAGGTAGCGGATGGCTTCATTCTCCTCGTTGACTGCCACGTCGGCCACGGAGATTTCCTGCCTGTAGTCATCATTACCTGCTTTTCCGGATATGGTGATGGTTCCTGCGGGTTCCCCGCGCCATTTTCCGAAGAGGACGATGGGCTTCTGTGCATACAGGATGGAAGGGGCGGCAGTTGCAGTGTCATATACGTCAAAACCTTCATAATCAATTGTTACACCGGTCAGAAGGGGCGCCTCTATGTAGGTCCGGAAACGTTCCGCGCCTGCCTGCGCATCTTCGGAGTCGGTTATCACAAAGGACTCCCCCATGCCGGACTGGGCGATTCCCTTGATCAGGTAATCATTGACGGAACTGCCTATCCCGAAGGAAAAGAAACTGGAGGTATCCATATTTTCATTGATCAGCTCGAATATTTCCTGTTCGTTGGAAATATAGCCGTCGGTGATGACCACGACACTGCGGGCCGTATCACTGTCCAGGGGAATTTTAATGGCCTCCTGCAGGGCGGGCATCATGGAGGTTCCGCCGCCGCCCTCGGTTTCGTTGATCAGGTCTATGGCTCGGTGGACATTCTGGCTGGTGGCGGGCAGGGAGTCAGGCGATAGTGTGGCGGTATCATCGGAGAACAGAACCAGGTTGAAGCTGTCGGTTTCACGTAAACTGTTCACCAGGTTTCTGATCAGGTCCTTGGCGGTTTCCAGGGGGTAGCCATACATGGAACCGGACACATCCAGTACGAAGATATACTCCCTGGGGGGAATGTCTTCCGGGGTAAAACGCTGCGGCGGCTGAACTGTCAGCATGAAAAATTTTTCCGCTTCTGAGCCGGTAAGCACCAGGCCGCTCTGGACAGCTTCCCCGGTGAGCCGGTATTTCAGGATGAAATCCCTGTTTCCGGCAAAGTCCTCCGGATTGGCCAGGGTGATCTTAGCCTGGGAATCCCCGTCCTGTTCCACATTGATTTCGTGTGATTTACAGGTTACCTCCCCGATGGGTACTCCGGTGGAAAGATTGACGGTGATGGTATATGTCCCAGGGGGAGTCTCCCCGTTCGGAAGATAGGGACTCTCCACCCATTCATCTCCTGCGGATTCCTGCGGCTCCACGGCAGAATCGGGTGAATCCTCTTCTGCCGGCGGCGTGTTTCCCGGCGCGTAGCGGGGGCCCGTCACCGTGGGGAAGACGAAAGAATAAATGCCTTCCGAAGGCGTGATCAGTTCGGTATAATGCAGCTCGATGCGGGCGGTATCCCCGGGCATGATGTTTGCCACATCCATGGTGAACACATTGGGACGCTGCTGTTCAAGGAGGGACGCGCTTTTTCCCTCGCTTTTGGCTTCTTCGTATTCCGTCCTGGCCTCTTCTTTTTCCTTGATTTTGGCAGTGACGATGTGGTCGCCTATCTGCATGGTCATGCCATGGACGGTGACACTGGGGGCGGTGGGAAATACGTACCGGGCGCTAATGGGTACATTTCCCTGGTTTGCGTAGGTCTGGACCACATAGGTCTCGGCGATAATGCCGTTGATGTTGGAGACGACTTCCGTGGACTTTAGTGGGAAGGCATCCAGGGGCGTGTCCTCCCCCTGAATAAGAAAGTAAGGGGCCAGGAGCTGGTCCTCCTCCGGTGCTTCTTCCGTCGCGTCCTGGCTGCTCCTGCCTTCCCCGGCTGCATGGGCAGGCAGGGAAAAGGACAGCATGAGGAGCAGGGAGAGAAGCAGACACAGCCGTTTTCCATTTTTTTTCATTGTAAGTACCTCCTGTTTTATTCCGCATCTGATGTTGATCGTATTTCCTGGTCATATTGGAACCGTGATTGTGTGAATATGGTACTACGGAATTGCATAGCAGGTACGTCAAAATTCCAACATTTTTGCATCATTTGGCGAAATAGGCAGGAGGAACGGCTGAAATATACCGGATCCTGGATATGGAACCTGTACAGCAGAAAGTGCTGCTGACCGTTGTACATCTCGCTGTCGTCGTTTCCCGTGATGGCGTAGAGCCCTGCGTACAGGCCGCTGAATGTCTGGTGGCGCTTTTGCAGGATGTCATTGGTTCATTCCGGCGGCAAAGCACAGTCCCACAAAGATCCAGTTAAGGTAACCCCTGACAAAGCAGTTAAAATGGCTGCAGATCAGGGTGGAATTGATTCGGCCTACAGCCTTTTGCAGGCAATGGTATACACAAACAGAAATATGTTGAAGAAAGGAAATAAAAAGATTATAATAGAATTCAAACTCAAAGGCGAAACAATTTTCTTTTGGATATCTGAAGTAGACAGAAGGGCAAAAAAATGGATTTCATAAATTATTTAGCGGAAGCCGTATACCTCTTTCAGAAATTCGTTTGTCATACTAACGATGCAGAACCATTGCAGTTAAGCACACAGGCGTTTAGAGAATGGAACATCAATGAAAGCATATACAAGGCAGCCATGAGAATATTGGTTGTTAACGATATGATTGATTTTGATGGAAAGAACTATATCCTGACTGGTGAACACGGCAGAAAACATAAACGTATTTTAGAGGATTTGAAGAGTAAAAATCAAATAGAGAAATATGAAGTGCTGTATGCTAAAGCAGTTGATGAGTCAGGATTCTTTTTTGATAGAATCAGTGATTTAGAGTACGAGATTTATTCACGATGCAATTTCTCGGTAACCTATGAACGTGGAAAAAAGATAGTCCGGTATTTGGATTTAACAGACAAGACAATATTAGAATTGGGTGGAAACAGCGGGGGCCTGGGAGCTGCATTTTTATCAACATATGAGGGCTGTTCCTATTTTGTTCTGGATACCAGAATCCCTTGCGAAGTAGGTAAAGAGTTTAAAGAATTATATGGTACAGATGTAACTTTTATAGAAGGAAATGTATTTGAAATGGAAGTGCCGGGTCAAAATTATGACTATATTCTAATGATGAATCTTCTGCATGATTTTGATGATGACAGGTGTTGTGAAATATTAAAAAAATGTATTAAGATTTGTAGTCATCACACGAAATTTGTCATAATAGAAGACATTTTGACAGGTGAGTATGAACCGAAAGAGGTATTATTGCATGGACTAAGGTTATCTATTGAGTGCATGGGCGGCAGGCAGCGAACGATAGAAGAATTTAAGGAAATGTTTTCTGGTATTCATTATGAGTTGGAAGAGGTAATAAGGTTAAATGAAATTCATACTATGTTGATTATATGTCCACAGCAGTCAATTTAGTATTTTTACTTCTTTTGCATATAAATGAAATGTGGAACGCCCTATGAATGTCAGCAACGGAAAAGTCCACTTAACTTGTACTCTTTTTGATATAGTGCCAGTGGGAGGTAAGGTGTAAAATGAGCAAACTGAAAAATATGAGGCTTGTGGAAATCCCAAGATTCCGTGCAGTCTCCTCCGGAGCACATACGCTCGGTGAAATTTTTGGAAAGGAAAGCAGCTTTCAGTCATGGGTAAATGCGCATGAACATTTACTCAAGAAGCATCTTTTTGAACCGCTTGACTTTTTGTGGCATGAGGACAGAGATATTGACAGTTCTGTCTGGATCCTGGCTGTTCAGGATGATGTCACAGAAAGGGACGTTGCACCCTATGAAATTGTGGAATTTCCCGGCGGAATGTTTTTGGTTGCCACAGGGGATGAAAATGACTGTGCTGACCTTGAAGAGACGGTAAGCGGCATGTATGCCTGGATCGGCAGCAGCGACGTGTTTGAATATGGCGATTTCCCTGTAAGCGGCATGTGCAATATGCCAAATCCTGACGGCGCCATCGATAAAGCGCTGGGCATAGCCCAACAGCAGATCTTTCTGCCGCTGAAATTCCGCGGGAGTAATAGTTGACAAAAACAGGCTTAAGATGTGGACGGTGTTCCGGAAAGTCCGTGATTCTACAGCAGATTCTGCACGAAATCCGGGAGAAGACGGATAATACGATTTTTATGAACTTCGAGGACAGGCGCATATCTGCAAATATCCCAAATGGGAATGCGTTGGTTGACTATGTGGAGCAAAACCGGACGGTGAAAACATATTCCACAAGGACAAACGGGAGCTTAGTTATTATCGAAAAATATATTCCCTTTTCGGAATTGTGTACCCATGGAAAATGAGCTTATAAATATATATTGTAAGCGGCAGACCTCTATTTTATAATCAAATATATAAATCGGAATTGAAGAGGTATATCAAATGGAAATTATACTCAGGCCGTATGACGGCACCAGTGAAAAAACAATGCTTCGCTCCATAAGTGCTTTTTTCCGTGTGCATCATTCGCAGATTAATGAGGCACAGGCTCGGGAAAATCTTGCCAACTGGACAAAAGAAGATCACAAACTTTACGACATTCTCGGCGATGGGATCCCTGTGGGATTTGTCCATCTCAACTGGCGTGGGGCAACGGTCTGCTGGATCGAGGACATCTTTGTGGAAGAAAGTTTGCGCAGGCAGGGTATTGCCTCCAAAGCCATTGGCCTTGTGGAAGAAATATTGCAAAAGCGGGGCGTGGAGGGAATCTGTATGGATGTAGTTCCAGACAATATTCCTGCGCTGCGGCTCTATTACCGCCTTGGCTATGATCGGTTAAGCATTGTTACCGTGCGAAAGGATATGCACCCCTTTGCAACCGAACGCAGAGAGCAGATTGGTGGCATGGACTTTCGCGTCAAGCAATTTAATGATTGAACTTTG
>CAJTSY010000142.1:0-3256 GCA_910578995.1 uncultured Acetatifactor sp. | reverse complement strand
GTGTGGGAATAAAAAGTATTTTGTCCAGGTGGCATACAGCGTGGCTGAGGACAAGGCCTATACGAGGGAGTTCGATGCGTTTCGGGGAATAGACAATCTGTCACAGAAGATTCTGATAACGAATGACGATATTGATTATTCCACCAGTGCGGTCAGGCATATCAGGCTGAGGGATTTTCTGCTGATGCACAGCCCGGACGACAGATGATACAGGGAAACCTGTCCTGTTCATGGGGGCAGGTTTGGCTGTAACAGGGATATTGGCGAAAAAAGGGGTGAATACTTATTATGAATCTCAGTATTAGCGTAAATCATAAACAACTTCTGGACATCCTTCTGAACGTGGGACTCATCCGCCCGGTGTTCATCTGGGGAGCCCCGGGCATCGGAAAGTCCGCCATTGTCCAGGAATTTGCGGACAGCCTGGGACTTGCCTGCGTCTCCCTCCTGGGCAGTCAGCTTGCCCCGGAGGATATCATCGGCGTGCCCCAGATTCGGGACGGATACAGCGTATTCTGTCCGCCCCGGACTATCGCCCGCCAGGAGCCCTATGTCCTCTTTCTGGACGAGCTGAACGCCTGCACCCCGGAGGTGCAGAAGGCCTTTTACTCCCTCATTCACGAGCGCCGTATCGGTGAATACTGCCTGCCGGAGGGCTCCATTGTGGTGGGCGCGGGCAACAGGGCCCAGGATAACGCCATTACCAGGCCCATGTCCTCCGCTTTAGTGAACCGGATGTTCCATGTGGAGCTCACCGCCAGTCCCAGGCTGTGGCTGGAGTGGGCGGCGGAAAACGGCATTCATCCCTATATTTACGATTACATTTCCACCCGGCCGGACCATCTCTGGGCAAAGCCGCCCAAGACCGAGGAGCCCTTTTCCACGCCCCGCTCCTGGCATATGTTAAGCGACGCCATCCACAGCTACGGCCCGGACATCGGGGAGGAGGCCCTGCGGATTCTGGCTACGGGGTGCCTGAGCGCCCGCCACGCCACCCAGTTCCTGGCCTACATCCGCCAGATTCGCAGCCAGTACGTCCTGGACAAGATTCTGTCCGGGGAACAGCCCTGGCCGGAGAAACCGGAGGAGCGGGATGTGCTCTATTTCCTGGCCCAGTCCCTCAGAGCCCGCCTGGTGAAGGAACTGCCTGCGGAGCGGGGGAGGCTTAGTGCGGACAGCAGGGCACTGGTTTTGCAGGCCAAGGACCGCATCACCGAACTGGCGAATTTAAGCCTGGAGATTGCCCGGATGGCTGTGACGCCGGAGGACGGAAAGGAGCTGCCGGACTGGTTTGTGGTGGAACTCTTCCGGGATCTGCCGCGCCTGGCCGACAAACGAAACGGATGAGCGGGAAAGCAAAATGAGTGGGAAAGCAAAAATGAGCGGGAAAGCGAAAAAAATCAATCCGGCGGCGGAAGCCTTTCAGGCCGGCTGCGGACTGGTGAAGCAAAATGCCATACTGGGTCCCCTGATAGAGCGGGCCTATCCCCACTTTGAGGACGATTATCCCATGGCAAAGGAGGACTGGGCATGGGTCACATCCCAGGGGCATATCTACGCCAACAGCCACCGGCGGGCATCTGCAGGGGAGTGGGCCTATGTGGTGGCCCACTGTCTGCTCCACTTAGGGTTGGGCCATATCCGGGAGGACAGGGAGAAGGATGCGCTCTGGAATGCTGCCTGCGACTGTGTGGTGTTCAGGTACCTGGCGGACCTCCACATCGGCACGGTTCCGGCGGAGTTTGCGTTTCCGCTGCCCGCCGGTGCCAGAGAGGAGGAGAAGCTTTATTTTTGGCTGAAGGAGCACAGGGAGCCTGCGTATTTCCGGTACTCCACCATGAGCGGCGGCCGGGCGGACATGTCCTGGCAGGGGGAGGGAAAGCCGTGGCACTGGTGGAGCGGGGCAACAGACTGGCGGCAGCTCTTCGCCGAGAGCCTGCGGGATGCGCTGCGGACAGCGGTTGACTATGCCGGGGGTGTCGATACAAAGCCCGGCGAATACAGGAAGATGGGCCCCGTACAACGTGCCAGGGAGTGGTTTCTGTCCAGTTACCCGCTGCTTGGAGGCGTGGCTGCGGGCTTTCAACTGGTGGAGGATCCTCTGGCAGCGCAGCGGATGGATATTTCCATAGCGGCGATTTCCGTTCAGATGCAGGAGATTTACGTGAATCCCGCCGCCCGCCTCACCGAGCAGGAGTGGCGTTTTGTCCTGGCCCATGAGTACCTTCATGCCGCGCTCTGCCATGAGGCGCGTCTGGGAAAGAGGGATCCGGAGCTGTGGAACACGGCCTGCGATTATGTGATTAACCAGTGGCTGCGGGATATGGAGGTGGGAACCATGCCCGAGGGCCTGCTCTATGACCCGGAGCTTGCGGGGCTGTCCGCGGAGAGCGTCTATGACCTTCTGGCGGCAAACCTGCGGAAATACCGGCGGATGGCACGGCACGATATCCTTTTCGGGCCAACCGACTGGCAGGGTTCCAAAGATTTTGTGGATCTGGATGCCTGGTGCAGATCCGCCATCCAGAGGGGACTGGATTTTCACCAGGCCCATGACAGGGGATATCTCCCTGCGGGACTGGTGGAGGAGATAAGGGCGCTGTCTCAGCCGCCCATTCCCTGGGACGTGAAACTGGCCCGGTGGTTCGACGAGCGGTTCGAGCCCCTGGAAAAGCGCCGGACCTACGCCAGGCTCAGCCGGAGACAGTCGGCCACGCCGGACATCCCCAGGCCTTCCTACCGGTATGAGGAGGAAGCGCGGGCAGGACGGACTTTCGGGGTGCTGCTGGACACTTCCGGCTCTATGGACCGGGGGCTTCTTGCCGCGGCGCTTGGAGCCATCGCCAGTTACAGCGCCGCCCGGGACGTGAACCGGGTACGGGTGGTGTTCTGCGATGCCGCTCCCTATGACCAGGGATACATGGAGGCGGCGGATATCGCGGGCAGCGTCCGGGTACGGGGACGGGGAGGCACAGTGCTTCAGCCCGGGGTAGAGCTTCTGGAACAGGCGGAGGATTTTCCAAAGGAGGCGCCGCTGCTGATTATTACGGACTGCCAGTGCGACAGGCTGAATCTCTTCGGCAGGGACCACGCCTTCCTGGTGCCCCGGGGGAGGAGCCTGCCTTTTCCGGCGAAGGGGCCGGTGTTTTATCTGGAATAGGGGGCGGTGGCGGTGGGAATGCATGCGCCAAAATGGGGTGTTGATGCGGTCATCTAAGGAATAAGGTATATCAGAAAAAAGGCAACTGCTGCAGGG
>CAJTSY010000141.1:7069-9950 GCA_910578995.1 uncultured Acetatifactor sp. | reverse complement strand
CAAAGAAGCCGTACTTATGTGGGAACCGGAATATATATGGCGTCATGTCTGACTGGAACCCTGCCGAGATGATAGGAATTCGGCCTAAAGCCCTGGCAATGTCGCTCTACCGGGAAGTGATTACGGACAGCGTATGGGCATACCAGAGGGACAACTACGGATACCGCAACATGCGCAGCTTCCCTTTAATGGTGGACTTTGGAGGATTGCCCTATATCGATATACGGGTCAGCTTTAATTCTTTTGTGCCTGCCGGGTTAGATGAAGACACCAGCAATAAATTGGTGAACTACTATTTGGAACGCCTTGCGGGGGATCCGTCCAAGCATGATAAGGTAGAGTTTGACATTGTATTTTCCTGCTATACGCTGGATTTGCCGGAAAGGATACAGATTCTAAAAGAATATGGGTTCTCAGAAGCGGAGATAGGAAGGATTACGGACGCGCTCAGAGATGTGACCAATCAGGTAATCAGCCCGACTCAAGGCCTGTGGCGCAAGGATATGGAGAAAATCGGGATTCTGGTAGAACGGTACAGCAGGATAATGGATAGCAGCATGTGCAAAACAGAGAAGATATATTGGCTGCTGGAAGACTGCAAGCGTTATGGCACGCTGCCCTTTGCCGGGCTTGCCAGAGGAGCTTTTATTGCAGTACAGATGCTGAACTCCATGGTAAAGATGGAGATTATCTCTGGCGAAGATTATCATGATTTTATGAATGACGTGGAGACGGTGAGTTCTAATATGAATCGTGACTACGCATCCTTGTCAAAGGAAGAATTCCTGGGGAAATATGGCCATTTGAGGCCGGGCACTTATGATATCAATTCCCTGCGGTATGACGAGGCCCCGGAACTGTATTTTGACTGGACTTCGGCTCTTGGGAGCGGCAAAGAGGCTTCACGGCCGACTATGGGCGGCAAGGTTGATGGAGGCAGGGAAGGAAAACGTTTCAGCCTGTCTCTGGAGCAGATGCATAAGTTGAAGGATTTGCTGGAAAGGAGCAGTCTGAAGACGGACATACTGGGGTTAATGGACTTTATCAAAACTGTCATAGAGGCTAGGGAATATGGAAAGTTCATTTTTACCAGGAGCTTGAGCAAGGCGATACAGTTGATAGGGGAGCTTGGGGCGGAATACGGGCTGAGCAGGGAGGACTGTGCTTATGTTGATATCCAGGCAGTCAGAGGGCTGTACGCATCCACCAGAGAGCCTGGAAGCGCATTGCGTGAATCTGCCGCGAAGGGAAAGGCGGAATACAGGATGACGGAGAGCCTGGTTCTACCGCCGGTTCTTTTAGATGCCAGTGAGGTATGGGGATTTTATTATCCCGATGCCGAACCGAATTATATTACCTTGAAACAGGCGCATGGAGAGGTGGTTGAGATTGTGGCTGGCGCCGGGCAGGCGAATCTGGATGGGAAAATTGTCCTGATTGCCTGTGCAGATCCCGGGTATGACTGGATTTTTTCCCGTCATATGAAAGGCTTTATCACGATGTACGGCGGTGCGAATTCCCATATGGCGATACGGGCGGGAGAGTTGGGTATTCCGGCTGTAATCGGGGTTGGGGAGAAGAGGTACAATGATTACCGTGTGGCCAGGGCACTGGAGATTGATGCGGCAGCGAAACAGGTAAGGGTGTTGTAATGGCTTCTTTTGCGGTTGTTGGAAGATGATGAATAAGACTGTAAGGACATAGAATATGTGAATTTACGAGGAGGAAATACGATGAAACATGGTGATTTTACGGAGCTAGCGAAATATTATGTGGATCGGCCGGGATATTCCCTGGAATTGCTGAAAATATTGAAAAATCATATCATCAGGGAACAGGGAAGGGAAGAGGTAATAGTAGCGGACGTAGGTGCGGGTACAGGAAAACTTACGGAAAATCTGGAGGAGATTGGCATCGGAGGGTATGCTGTTGAACCTAATGATGCTATGCGTGAGGAAGGAATGAAGCTTTTCAAGGGGAAGGATTCTTTTGAGTGGTCAAAGGGGACTGCAGAATCGACGGGATTGCCAGATAACAGTGTAGACTGGGTATTGATGGGTTCTTCATTTCATTGGACGGATGCTCCGAAGGCTGTGGAAGAGTTCCGGCGTATTTTAAAGCCGGGAGGATTTTTTACTGCCATATGGAATCCGAGAGATATTCAAAGAAGTGAGCTGCATATGGAAATTGAAGATATGATTTACAGAGAGGTACCGGGACTGAAACGGGTTTCCTCAGGAAATACAATGACCACAGAGAAAATGACAGATATATTGCGAAAGAAGTTTGGAACTCCAGTGTTTATGGAATGCTGGTATGATGAGGTTATGTCCACTGAGCGCTATATTAATATATGGCGATCAGTAAATGACATACAGGTTCAGGCCGGAGAAGAAGGGTTCCGGAGGATTATTGAAAATATACAAAACAGACTGGAAGGCTACAGAGAAATTCCGGTGCCATATAAGGCAAGGGCTTGGACGGCTCAAGTATGCAAATAGTGTCGAGACGTAAAGGGGGCGGTAGGGGGAATGCTGGATGACGTGAAAATGGCAGATAAAGGAGCTCTGCCAGATAAGGGAAAAATAGTCCTTTACACCCAGAGGGTGGAAGTGGTAGAAAGCTATGGGGAGAGGCGTGACTGTGCAGATCAGGAGATACCGCGTTTCTTAGAGACGTGCGGCTATCTGCCGATGCCAGTACCAAATGTGGTGCAGGCATTAGAAAGGCTGGTAAACAGCTTAGGCCCTGTGGGGATTATGCTGACAGGAGGTAATTCGCTTTGCCAATACGGCGGTACGGCACCTGAGCGGGACGACACTGACAGGAGGCTGATAGAGCTTTCGATAAGGGAGCAAATCCCGGTTTATGGATTCTGCAG
>CAJTSY010000141.1:5234-6969 GCA_910578995.1 uncultured Acetatifactor sp. | reverse complement strand
GGAACCAGGTTAAGGCCGTTTACGGATGACAGGCCGAAATGTATGGTGGAGGTAAACGGGAAGACCATAATAGAGCGGCAGCTTGAGACGATGCATAATTGCGGGATTCGAGATGAGGATATCATAATGATTGCGGGATATCGTGGAGATGTCCTGCGGGACAGGTTTGGCGGCACTGGAATCTCGATTATTATAAACAGTGAATATGAGAATACTAATATGGTATGTTCCCTGATGTGTGCCGCCGAAGCCATGGAATCTGAGGAAGATATCCTCATTTCTTACGGCGACATTATATACACTCCCACCGTGCTAAATGCGGTCTTAGGTTCTGAGGAGCCGATGTCAGTGGTAGTGGATGACGGCTGGTATGATTACTGGACACAGCGTTGCGAGAATCCTTTGGATGATGCGGAAACATTGATGATCGATGCGGAAGGTTATCTGACGGAAATCGGACAGAAGACAACAGACCTGCGGAAGGTACAGTCCCAGTATATCGGCTTGATGCGTTTCAGGAAAGCGGGCTTAAAGGCGCTGCTGGCATTGGCGGAAGAGGCAAAGCTGCGGAGCAGCCGGGGGGAGGCGCTGTGGCGCACGTCCAGGGATTACCGAAAGATGTATATGACTGATTTGCTGCAGGGATTGATAGACGAAGGAAGCAGGCTGAAAGCGGTACATATCCGGCGGGGCTGGTATGAGATTGATGACTGCGAGGACATGAAATTGGCTGAGGCTGGGCTGATGTGACCTGCCGGGAGGGAAAATGGGTACAGTCTATTGGATTACGGGACTTTCCGGAGCCGGAAAGACTACGATTGGAAAGCTGTTCTATGAAAAGCTGAGGCAGGTTCAGCCAGGTACGGTCTTTCTGGACGGGGATATCCTGCGGGAGGTGTTTGGCGCAGACCTTGGGTATTCGGAGCCGGAACGAAGAAAGTGCGCTATGCGGTATGCAAGGCTGTGCAAAATGCTGCAGGAACAGGGAATGAATGTGGTTTGCTGCACGATATCCATGTTTCACGAAGTAAGGGAATGGAACAGAAAGTACATTGAGAGTTATAAGGAGATTTATATCAAGGCTTCCATGGAAACCTTGATAAGCCGTGACCAGAAAGGGTTGTACAGCGGCAAGACGACAGAACGGGAAAAGGAAGTTGTGGGGGTACAGACAGCCTCGGAAGAACCGCGTCATCCAGACCTGATTCTTGACAACGATGGGGTCTGGACGCCAGAAGAGCAGGCGGACAGGATTCTGGCATTGGCGTGCTCCGAATAAATGTCTAGGAGCACGTCTGGGCAGAAATTAGACAGGAGGAGTGCCAGGTATGGACTTAAGCAAATATCAATACATCATCGGCTACGGCATAGGCCAATACTACGATTACATGAAATCTTACATCCAGCCGCAACTACGTCTGGACTTTCTATGCGATGCAAAATGGGAGCAGCTTAGCAAAAAATACGATGGAATCACCGTGATTTCGCCGGAGGAATTGAAAAAGCTCACAAACGTATTCGCGGTAGTGTTCTCCGGCAATGTCCGAACCTGGCAGTCCATCGCCGCAATGCTGGGCGCTATGGGCATTCCATACGCGCACATTGATAAAATAATCGATACCAACCAAACGATATCAGGAAAAGCATTGAAGGCTTTACAGGAAGGAACCTACACAGATGCCAGAGGGAATCATATCATCTTCTCCCCTGACATAGAAGACTCTATATCCATACG
>CAJTSY010000141.1:2257-5134 GCA_910578995.1 uncultured Acetatifactor sp. | reverse complement strand
AGAACGTATGCTGGTCAAAGGATAACACGGATTTTTACAACAGGGATTCCCTGGATGACTGCCTGGCCCGGGAAGCGCTGAAATACATGTAAATACGATTTGGTATGAAGAAAGACTGGAAGATAAGCAGGCTGATCGGAATCCTGAATTCCTGCTGCGTTCCAAGAAAATCGATTGCCGGAAAACAGAATATGTGCTATGATAAGAGCAGGAAGAGTTTATCCAGGGCGAATGATATTTGCGCGTATACAAAAGATAAAATGGATAGATTCTTCCTTTTTATATAAGGCACAGGACTTTGCACCGGATAAGCCGGAGCGGGAATTCGCTGTTTTGGTCAGGCGTTTACCGGTGAGAGATTGAAGGCTCACATGGACATGGAGCATATAGCTTTTATGGATATTTGCCAAACAATGAAAACGGGAGGGAGTAGTGACGCGGTTGGGTATCCTTTGATATCCTGTTATTGCAATATTGAATCAGGAGGCGGCGGAAACAGCCAGGAGGCATTTGGTGGAAATGGGGATATCCGATTCGAAAATATTTCAGTATTATCAGTGGAGGATATAGAAGAATATAGCGGAATGTCCTGGCATATCGCCTGAAAAAAATAAGGAGATTTATATAAGAGAAGAAATGGCCGCATTGCATACGGAATTTTCAACACAGGCAATAAACGACAACAATGTATCAGCATCTGATAAGAGAACCTTTTCCTATATCAGCCAATATGGCGACATCATCTACGATGCTGTTATTGCGCAGGAACCTGACTGGCAGGTCTTTCATAATCTGTCCGGGCTTCGCCAGGGCATCTTCAGTTGGTATGACTTTTCGCCGGGAGCCAGTGTCCTGGAAGTGGGCGCAGGATTTGGTGCTTTGACCGGTCTGCTGTGCAGAAGATGCGCCTGTGTAACGGCGACGGACCGCTCCTTCTTCCGGGCGCAGGCTGTTGCCCGGCGGTATGAGCATAGAGAGAATCTTCAGGTCTATGCAGGTGATGCGCAAACCATAGAATTTCCGGAAAGTTTCGATTATATTATTGTAATCGGTCTGCTGGAAAGAGCAGGAGGGGGCAGTTCGGAAGCGGAACCATATGCCGCGTATCTTCGTTCCCTGCAGAGGTGGCTGAAGCCGGGAGGGTGTTTCTTCATCGCAGTGGAAAACCGGTTTGGGCTCCGCTATTTCTGTGGTGAGCCGGAGCCGCATACAGGGATGGCTTTCGATGGAATAAACCGTTACCCGCGGGGAACATCAGGCCGTTCCTTCAGCAGGCGGGAGATAGCCGATGTGGTGCGGGCGGCGGGCTTTGGATATCACCGGTTTTACTATCCCCTGCCGGATTATAAGCTGCCTCAGCTCATCTACACGGACGAATACCTTCCGGAAAAGAACCTGAAAGAGCGCCTTATCCCTTATTATCGGAACAGCTCTTCTCTGGTGGCGTCAGAGCGTGAACTATACGATGATATTGTAGCCAACAGCGTTTTCCCTTTTTTTGCCAATTCTTTTCTGGTGGAGTGCCGGATGGAGGAATTTAAAACATGTGATAAAATAGCCAGTGATATCCTGTACGCTGCGGTATCTTCCGACCGTGGAGAAGCCAGAAGCTATGCCACTGTTATCCATGGTAACGGTATCGTCCGAAAGACCCCTCTGCATGAGGAAGGACGTTCCAATGCCCGGAAGCTTTACAGAAACCTTCAGGATCTGCAGAACCACGGGATTCCAGTGGTGGAGCATAGGCTTTTGAAGGGGGATGTGCTGGAGATGCCCTATATTTCCTGGCCTACTCTGTCGAATTACATTAAGGAGATTATGGGGCAGGACCAGGAGGAATTTCTGCGGCTGATCGACCGGATTTATGCCTATATTCTCCAATCCTCCGAGCAGGTGCCCGAGGGGGAAAATGCCCTTCCGGCCGCGTTGGGACTGCGCGATGAGATCCCGGGCAGCAGGATGGCACAGCCGGGGGAAGGCATGGGAACCAGCCGGGAGCGGGAAAGCGGGGGAGACAGGGAAAGCGTTTATACTCCCCGGTTCGGCCCGATTTTGAAAAAGGCATACATGGAATTGATCCCGCTGAATTGCTTTTATCATGCGGATACTGGCGATTTTCTTTATTTTGACCAGGAATTTGTGCGGGAAAACTATCCGGCCAGGTATGTGTTGTTTCGGGCGATCCATTATATCTATTGCTTTACCCCGAATGCAGAGAGGTATTATCCCAGGAAGGAGCTTCTCCGTAAATATGACATGGAGGATACCTGGGATATCTATCTGCGGGAGGAAACCCGGTTCCTGGATGAAGTGCGCAACCATAAGATGTACAGGCAGTTTTACGCAAAGACGAAGGTTGACCGGGGAAGAATCCAGGAAAACATACGGAAGATGGAAGACGGTTCCAATGCCTGATGATAGAGACTTGAAACGTAGATGGCAGTGGACTGGAACGCAGAATAACCGATTAAGGCATCAAGGTACACAAAATGGTAAAAAAAGATATCGTGCTGTTCGGCACGGGAAAATATTTTGAAAATTATGTGGAATGCCACGGACAGGAGGCCGGCGGGAGGCCGGCCTTTGCCGTGGACAACGCCCCGGACAGGGTTGGCACCACAAAATGCGGGATTCCTGTCTGCAGTCCTGATGTGCTGAAGGAAAGAAACAGGGAGAGTTTTTATGTGGTGATCTGTGCCGCACATTATGAGGAAATCGGAAAGCAGCTGGAAGATATGGGAATTACGGATTATCAGTATTACCGTCCCCTGCCCATGGAAAGCGCTGTGCCCATGGAACTTACGCCTGAGGGAATCGTGCCGAAAACCGGGGCGGAGCCCCTGCAGGATTCAGAGACTGGTTCAACGGAAAGCGGAG
>CAJTSY010000141.1:0-2157 GCA_910578995.1 uncultured Acetatifactor sp. | reverse complement strand
CCGGGGGTGTTCGACCTTTTTCACATAGGCCATCTGAACCTGCTGCGCAATGCCAAAAGCCGCTGCGAGTACCTGATAGCAGGGGTTCTGACGGATGAACTGGTAGAGCATTTCAAAAAAAGGAAGCCTGTGATACCCTATGCGCAGCGGGCTGCAATTGTGGAGGCAGTTTCCTGTGTAGACAGGGTGGTTCCGGTAGATTTTGCCAACACACGAAAGATAGATGCCTGGAAAAAGTATCATTTTGATTGCCACTTTTCCGGCAATGACCATGGCCCGGACTGGATGAAAGATCTGGAACAGCTCAGGAAAGTGGGCGCAAATATGGAGTTCTTCTCTTATACCAAAGCGACCAGCAGCACACAGATCAGAGAGAATCAGGCTGCTGCAATGGGACAACAGGGTACCGTGTATAATACACCCCGTAAAATGAGACGTGTCTGGAGAGTGGAACTGGCCATGCTGGACGAAATAGACCGTATCTGCAGGAAACATGGACTGCGTTATTTCCTGGTGCACGGGAGTCTTCTGGGGGCGGTGCGCCACCGGGGGTTCATACCCTGGGACGATGACCTGGATATTGCCATGCCCAGAAAAGACTATGACAGGTTCCTGGAACTGGCTCCCGGGGAATTGGAGGAGCCTCTTTCCCTTCATACGCCCTTTACGGAGAAAGAGCTGTTCTGGGGCGCCTATGCCCGTATCCGCAACAGCCGAACTGCCGCCATAGAACCCCGGGACATGGGACATCAGGGAAATCTGGGAGTCTGGGTGGACATCCTGCCCTTCGATGTCTGCCCGGGCGATGACAGAAAATTTGCGGAGAAGGAGAAGAAGCTCGCCAGATGCCAGAAATTGCTGTATGCCGGAATTTACGGCAGGGATTTTAAGACATATTTGGGCATGAAATCCTGGGAATGGAGATTCTGCCGACTGCTGGCGAAATGCATTGGGCATAAGCGTCTGTGCCGGGAACTGGACAGGACACAGCGCCTCTATACGGAGGAGGATTCCGGAGAGATCGCCTTTTTCACCGGGGCGGGAAAGTATCGGAGGCTGCAGGCTGCAAATTTCCAGGGAAGCATCCAACTGGAATTCGAAGGCAGAGAAGTGCCCGTGCCTTCGGGCTATGAAAAATATCTTTTTGAAATCATGGGCAGAGATTTCATGAAATATCCCCCGGAGGAGGAGCGGAAACCGAAGCACAGGGGAATCTATGACCCGGACAGATCCTACACGAAATATGCAAGCCTCCTGTTTGAAACCTTTGGGGACGTAAAAGGCAGGAAGATCATCCTATTCGGCGCAGGCCTGATGTTTGAAGATTACATGAAGAAATATGGCGGCAAATACCGGCCGGCTTTCCTGGTGGATAATGATGAAAATAAGTGGGGGTGTTCCCGAATGGGAATTCCGATCCGCAGGCCGGAAGAGATTCTGGAAGTGCCGGAAGATAAGAGAAGACTGATTATCTGTAGTTACTATTACAGGGAAATTTCGGAGCAGCTGGACAGAATGGGGGTTCGTGATTACAAGGTGTATGTTCAGGAACTGGAGTGGGTCCTGCGGACGGAGGAGTGTCAGGACAATGAAGAGTAATGACTTCCGGTGAATTGTCGGAAGCCTGGTAAGGATGAAGTGAAATAAGACTGGAGCAAATCTGTATCTGTACAGACAGGTTTGCTCCAGTTTTGTATATGTAGTCACTATTCATTTTTGTCTTTTGGAGACGGCAATTTGACATCAAATGTATAAAATATTTCTGTTTTGCTGTAATAATTATGCGTTCTTTGTCATTATTAAGTATATAAGCGCATAAAATCGCGGGCACCTACCAAATATGGTACTTATTTTGGGAAGAAATGGTTTAAGATATTATTAACTAAAAGGGGAAGGAGTAATTATTATGGAGGCAAAAGATAAATTGGCGAACAGGATTAGAAATTTGTGCAAACAGAATAGTATCTCTTATTATGCTTTGTCTTATAAGTCTACGGTACCAATGACTACATTAATGCACATTATAAATTGTTCAACAAAAAATCCGGGTATTTTTACGATTTTTAAGATTTGTAATGGATTGGATATTACAATTAAGGAGTTTTTTGATTCAGATGAATTTATTGATATAGAATATGAAGAATATTAAAGGATTGA
>CAJTSY010000140.1 GCA_910578995.1 uncultured Acetatifactor sp. | reverse complement strand
CTCCGTCCCCCCTGTGGAAGGCACAAAGCTTCCCGGCGTGTTCACCGTGCGCACGCCCCAGGACGCCATCGGATGCAGGAAATACGCCGAGGAACAAAACTGTAAACGCGCCGTTGTGGTAGGCGGCGGCTTCATCGGTCTGGAGGTGGCGGAAAACCTGATGGCAAAGGGCCTTTCCGTCACCGTGATGGACATGGCGCCCCAGCTGATGCCCAATATCTTCGACGCGGACATGGCGGATTACGTCAGGCGTAAGCTCCAGGCAGGAGGCATGCGCATCCTCACCGGAACGGCCCTCAACGCTGTCACAGGCACGGACAGGGTCACCGGCGTGCAGACAGGCACAGGCACCTTGCCCGCCGACATGGTGATCCTGGCAGCAGGCATCCGCCCGGCGACGAAATTCCTGGCGGACACCGGACTGGAGATGGACAGGGGCTGTATCATCACCGACGAGTACCAGAGGACCAATCTGCCGGACATTTACGCGGTGGGCGACTGCGCCCTGGTGAAAAACCGCATCACGGGAAAAAGCCAGTGGTCCGCCATGGGCTCCACGGCAAACATTGCAGGACGCGCCCTGGCTCTGTCCTTAAGCGGAGACGAGTTCGGCTATCCGGGCTGCCTGGGCACCGGCGTGGTGAAATTGTCTGCCGATTTGAACGCGGCCCGCACGGGACTTACCGAGGAGCAGGCCAAAGCGGCAGGCTTCCAGGTCATCTCCGCCCTGTCCATCACCGACGACAAGGCCCATTACTATCCGGATTCCGACATGTTTATCACCAAGCTGATTGCGGATGCGGAAAGCCACAGGCTCCTGGGGCTGCAGGTGATCGGCGCAGGCGCTGTGGACAAGATGGCGGACATCGCCGTCACCGGGATTTCCTTCGGGGCGAAGGCGGAGGACTTCCTCACCCTGGACTTCGCCTATGCGCCGCCTTTTTCCACCGCAATACATCCTATCGCGGCAGCCTGCGGCGTACTGGTGAACAAAATGACCGGAAGACTGGAATCCTTTACCCCTGCGGAATATGCGGCGGGCGCGGCGGCAGGGTACAAACTCATCGACGCCCATCCGGCTTCCACTCTGCCCGGCGGGGAGTGGTTTGACCTGACGAAGCCGGAGGAGTATGCGGCGAAGTACGGCAAAGACGAAAAACTCCTGCTGGTCTGCGCCAAGGGCAAGAGAGGGTATCTGACCCAGAACAAGCTGAAGGCATTAGGGTTTACGAATACCCGTGTGCTGGAAGGCGGAGCTACGTTCAATGTGATCAAGAGGGCCATTCCTGCAGGCGGAAAGTTTCCCCCGGAGGAAATCAAGCGGGTGAAGGGCCTGGGCTGCCTCCAGGATAAACGTTACGGCGACGTGTTCAATGTTCGTGTGATCACGAAAAACGGTAAGATTACTGCCGACGAGCACAGAGCCATCGCGGAGGGCGCGGAGCGCTTCGGCAGCGGGGAAATCACCATGACCACCCGTCTGACCATGGAAATCCAGGGCGTTCCCTACGCCAATATCGATCCCCTCATCGCCTTCCTGGCGGAGCATAACCTGGAGACTGGCGGCACCGGTTCTTTGGTGCGTCCCGTGGTTTCCTGCAAGGGTACCACCTGCCAGTACGGCCTGATCGATACTTTTGATCTGAGCGAGAAGATTCATGAACGGTTTTACGAAGGCTATCACAGTGTGACCCTGCCCCACAAGTTCAAGATCGCCGTGGGCGGCTGTCCAAACAACTGCGTAAAGCCTGACTTAAACGACTTAGGGATCATCGGCCAGAGAGTGCCCATGTTCGATTATTCTAAATGCAAGGGCTGTAAAAAGTGTCAGGTGGAGACCGCCTGTCCCATCAAGATTGCGAAAGTGGAAGACGGCTGTCTCCAAGTGGAGTCGGATGCCTGCAACGGCTGCGGCCGCTGTAAGGGAAAATGTCCTTTCGGCGTCACCGAGGAATACATGGACGGCTGCAAGATCTACATCGGCGGCAGATGGGGCAAGAAGATCGCCAACGGACGTCCTCTCGATAAGATTTTCACCAGCGAGGAAGAGGTTCTGGACACGGTGGAGCGCGCTATCCTGTTCTTCCGGGATGAGGGCATTACCGGCGAGCGTTTCGCGGATACGGTGAACCGTCTGGGATTTGACTATGTACAGGACAAACTGCTCCATGCCCGGATCGACAAGTCCGCTGTCCTGGAGAAGAAGGTGAAGGGCGGCGCCACCTGTTGATGCTGCCCCATGTGAAAGCGTTTCATGTGGAAAGAACCTGAAAAGCATTGGCCGGAGGATTCTGCTGCCGTTATAATGGGATGGTAAGACGGCAAACGTGAGTCCCCCGGGAAGAAACCGATGGTATGGACCGTTATCAGCGGGAACCATCGGTTTCTTTTAGGAACTGTCGGAAAGCGGGGAGACGGGGAAATTTCAGGGGCAAAAATATGCGAAAGGGTATTACGTAATGTTTGAAAATAGAAAATTGAATTGGAATTACATTTATCCGGTACTTTTATCTTTATGTCTGATCTGCAGTCTGGCAGCCTGCGGACAGAGAGACCAGACTCGGGACAAAGGAGAGGGCTATACCTTTACGGATGATCTGGGCAGGGAAGTAACAGTCGCTTCCCATGAGAGGGTGGCTGTACTTCTGGGAAGCTATGCGGATATGTGGATACTGGCGGGAGGACAGGTCTGTGCGGCCCCTGAGGATGCATTTGATGATCTTGACCTGGATCTGCCTTCCGAGACAGTGAATCTGGGGGAGACGAAGCGGTTAAACCTGGAACTGCTGCTTTCCGCAGAGCCGGATTTCGTGATTGCCAGTACCAATACCTCCCAGCATCTGGAGTGGCAGCAGTCTTTGGAGGGAGCGGGGATTGCCACGGCCTATTTTGATGTGGCAGGTTTTGAGGATTATCTGCGGGTGCTGAAGATCTGTACCGACATCACCGGACAGCCGGAGCGGTACGAACAGTATGGAACGGATATCCAGAAACAAATTGATGATATTGTGGACAAATATAAGAATGAGACTCCCCGGACCGTGCTTTACATGCGGGCTTCCGCCACCAGTATACGGGCGAAGGCCAACAGCGGCAATGTTCTGGGGGAGATGCTGGAGAGCCTGGGCTGCGTTAATATCGCGGACAGCGATGAGAGCCTTCTGGAAAACCTCAGCGTTGAGAGCATCCTGCTGCAGAATCCGGAATACATCCTGATTGTCCAGTCCGGCGACGACATTGAGGGGACAAAGCAAAACATTGATGTCATGTTTCAGGAAAATCCTCTCTGGAACGAACTTGACGCAGTGAAAAACGGGCAGGTGCATATCCTGGACAAGCATCTGTATAATCTGAAGCCCAATGCCCGCTGGGCGGAAGCTTATGAGAATCTGGGGGCGATCCTGTATGGGGAATAAAAAAGGGAGCCACAGGGTGTTTCTTGCAGGAGGCATTCTTGTGACTTTTGTAATTGTGATCCTGAGCCTGTGCCTGGGAAACATTCACTTCCTGCCCACGCAGCTTCCGGGTATTTTGGGAGGAAGCGGGGGAAACGTAAACCGCAGCATCCTGCTGTATGCCCGGCTGCCCAGGACACTGGCCGCCCTGTCCGCAGGGGCTGCTCTGGCTGTGTCGGGAGCCGTGCTGCAGAACGTGCTTGCCAACAGACTGGCTTCCCCCGGGATTATCGGCGTGAACGCGGGAGCCGGACTGGGGGTCACTCTGTGCTGTGCGGCAGGCATCCTGTCAGGTCCGGCGGTTTCCGTTTCCGCCTTTGCCGGGAGCCTTGTCAGCGTGCTCTGCATTTTTGTGTTTTCCAGGTGGATCAGCGCTTCCAGGACCACTGTGATACTGAGCGGCGTAGCTCTGAACAGTATTCTGAATGCCGTCTGTGAGTCAGTGACTGTCCTGGATACGGATCTGGCCATGCTGAGCATTGACTTCCGGGTGGGCGGATTTTCCGCGATTTCTTTTTCGCGGCTTCTGCCTGCTGCCGCGCTGATCGGAGTGGGGCTTGTAGTATTGTTTACCCTCTGCAATGAACTGGATGTACTGACTCTGGGGGACGAGACTGCCCGGGGGATCGGCCTGAACGTGGGACGGTACCGCATGGTTTTTCTGGTTCTTTCCGCTCTGCTTGCGGGGGCGGCAGTGAGTTTTGCGGGACTGCTCGGCTTTGTGGGACTGATCGTTCCCCATTTTGTAAGGCGGTTTACCGGAAACGAGAGCGGGAAGCTGCTGCCCGTGTGTGCTGTTGCCGGAGGAGGATTTGTCACTCTGTGCGATCTGGTGTCAAGGCTGATGTTCGCGCCTTATGAACTGCCGGTGGGGATATTGATGTCCGTGGCGGGCGGTCCGGTGTTTTTGCTTCTGTTGGTGCAAGGCAGGGGCTCCGGGCCGAAGAGGGCAGGAGGGCGGCTCTGAAGGCAGGGGGCAGGGTAGACTTGATTTACTGCGTGATCCTCGCGTCGATAGGCGGATTCGTGGTGAAACTAAGGAGATCGCCTGAGACGGGAAAGGCAAACGGAGGCAGGGAAGTGGCCGGAAGCGGGAAAAAGGCCTGTGGGGAGAAAAAGGAAGCGGGAAAATGGTCTGTGGGGAGAGAACAGAAGTGGGAAAGAGACCTGTGGGGAGAAAACGAAAGCGGAAAAAAGACCAGGGAGGACAGAAAGGCATATGATCGAAATGGAAAATGTGACTGCCGGATATGGGAAGCAGGAGATCCTCCACGATGTGGGGCTGGAGATTCCCGGAAAGGGCATCACAACCCTGATCGGCGCCAACGGAAGTGGAAAGAGTACGCTGCTGCGTGTGATCCTGGGCTTTCTGCCCCTGTGGAACGGAACTGTAAAAATTGACGGAATTTTGACAAAGAACTTGTCCTCTGCCGAGATGGCCAGAAAGATCGCCTACCTTCCCCAGGGGAAGGATGTGCCTGACATAACGGCGGAGCGCATGGTGCTCCACGGCAGGTTTCCCTACTTAAGCTATCCCAGAAGGTACAGGGAGAGGGATCTGGAGATTGTGGAGCGGGCCATGGGGCAGATGGGAATTTTATCCCTTGGGGGAAAACATATGTCCGAACTTTCCGGGGGAATGCGGCAGAAGGTGTATATCGCCATGGCCCTGGCACAGCAGGCAGGAATCATTGTCATGGACGAACCCACCACTTACCTGGATATCGGCCAGCAGCTGAAATTCGCAGGGATGATGAGGGGACTGGCCGAAGAGGGGAAGACCGTTGTACTGGTGCTGCATGACATTCTGCTGGCCCTGAAGATCTCTGACCGGATAGCGGCCATGGAGGAGGGAAGAGTCCTTGCGGCCGGCACGCCGGAGGAGATTTTACGCTCGGGCGTTATCCGGAAGCTCTACGGTGTGGACGTGAAATCCCACAGGACGGGGGCGGGGGAGCAGTTTTACTATGATATTTCCGGGGAGACTCTTTCGGACGGCGGGGCGAGGGAAGGGAACCTTTTAGGATAACTTCCCGCTTACGTACAGGCAGTGGAGAAGACCATGGACAGGGAAAAAAACCGGGACAAAAAAATTGAAAAAATAAGAAAAAAATGTTGACAAAAGGAAATTATCATTGTATACTTATAAAGTCGTCTGCGGGAGCAGACAGGAGGACGGAATCTTAGCTCAGCTGGGAGAGCATCTGCCTTACAAGCAGAGGGTCATAGGTTCGAGCCCTATAGGTTCCATTACGGCGAGATAGCTCAGTTGGCTAGAGCATGCGGTTCATACCCGCAGTGTCGAGGGTTCGAATCCCCCTCTCGCTATTTGAAAAGTCTGAAAAACCTTGATAGAATCAGGTGGTTCAGACTTTTTGTTTTAGTTCTTCGTATTGTTTTACTGCTCTTCCAGTGTGGTTATAGAACTTGCATCCCCTTATGTGGTGTTCAATTTTTGGCTTTACGGTTTTAACGTACCGTTTTTAAGCCATGTCCGATTTTCTACGCCCTGCACGCCCACAGCAACATTTTAATGACATATTGCAGTTTACTGCCAACAATGGTATGATGGTAGAAGCGGTATACCTGTCTGATGCCTTGGTGTGTTGTATCCTGTCAGGGATTAGCGCCTGGCCATGCAGGGCCGCCGGACTAAGGAACTGTCCCTAAAATAACCTGCCATATTCCTCATCTTTTTCATCGCCGGCACCGCTCAAAATCAGTTACATAGCCCGCTATGCGCCTGATTTCCCTGCGGCACCGACAAAGAAAAATCCTGCGGACTACCGGTAAGTCATTTCGTGACAGTTCTTAAGGAGGCCAGATGAAGAAAAAAGTAGTAGTGGGCATGTCGGGTGGGGTGGATTCCTCCGTGGCTGCCTGGCTTTTGAAGGAACAGGGGTATGAGGTAACCGGGGTCACAATGCGGACCTGGCAGGAGGCCGGAGGGGCAGGTCTGCCGGGGGAGCCTGGGGGAGCCTGCGGTCTGGAGGCGGCGGAGGATGCCGGGAGGGTGGCGCGGATGCTCGGGATTCCCCATTATGTCATGGATTTCAGGCAGGAGTTTCGATGCCATGTGATAGACAATTTTGTGGAAGAGTATCTCCGGGGGCGCACGCCCAATCCCTGTATTGTCTGCAACCGCCGTGTAAAGTGGGAGGCGCTTTTTGACAGGAGTCTGGCTCTGGGGGCGGATTATATTGCCACAGGCCATTATGCCAGGGTGAAGCGGCTGCCCAACGGACGGTTTACCGTGAGCCGTTCCGTTACGGAGGGAAAGGACCAGACCTATGCCCTTTACAGGCTGACCCAGGAACAGCTGGCTCATACCCTGATACCCGTGGGGTACTATTCCAAGGAGGAGATCCGGGCCATGGCGGAGCGGATAGGGCTGCCGGTGGCGGACAAGCCGGACAGCCAGGAGATCTGTTTCGTGCCGGACGGCGACTATCCGGGATTCATACGCAGGGTGGCGGGGGACAGGGTTCCCGGGCCGGGGGATTTTGTGGATGCGAAGGGAAGGATTCTGGGCTGCCATAAGGGTATAACCCACTATACCATCGGCCAGCGCCGGGGACTGGAGCTGCCCATGGGAGAGCGGGTGTATGTGACAGATATCCGTCCGGACACAAACCAGGTGGTAATCGGGGGCAATGAGGAGCTTTTTACAAGGGAAGTTGTCTGTGACCATATCTGTTTTATGGCCGTGGAAGACATAAGGGAACCGGTGAGAGCCTTTGCCAAAATCCGCTACAACCATAAGGGGGAATCCTGTACGGTCAGCAGGGTGGCGGAGGACCGCCTTCTGGCCGTCTTTGAGCGGCCGGTGAGGGCTGCGGCGCCGGGGCAGTCCATTTGTTTTTATGAGGGGGACCATGTGCTCGGCGGGGGCATTATCCGGAAGGCCTCCCCAGAGGGGACGGAATAAAGCCACTGTCGGCCTCCCCAGAGGGGACGGAATAAAAAGCCGCTGCCCGCCGCCCAGAGGCGTTTTTGAGCGCTTTCCGTGTGACAGTTCCGAGACAATAAATCCCGGCATGGAAAAAAGGATAAAGGACAGGCACAGTTTTCATGCCTGCCGCATAGAATAGCCTGACGGAAGAGATTACAGACAGGAGAACAGGATGGATTTTGCTGTGGGAGAGAGAATGCCTTTCAGGAGGAGCCGTTTCGGTTCCGTTACGGGTACAATTGTGGACATGTCGCCTGCCAGAACCGGCGGCCGGCGTACCAACGGCTGTATTATCTATATGACAGTTGAGGACAGGGAGGGAAACACGGTCCTGTTTATGGTAACCCCTTCCACCTATGTGGTGGAATTTGAGACCCTTTCCCTGGGAATGACATGCACCTTCTGGTATGCGGCCGACGCGCCCATGCCTCTTTCCTACCCGCCCCAGTACAATGCAGTGGCGGCGGCACAGGAGAAGGGGGGCCGGATGGTAAGCGTGGGATATTTCAATGCTTCTCTGGTGAACGATGAGCAGACGCTGCAGCTGAATATGGACAGAAGGGTGGAAGTGAGGACTTCCAATAACCAGTATTTCCAGGGCAGTCCCGGAAACCATACTCTTGTGGTCACTTATGAAAGTTCCACCAGAAGCATTCCGGCACAGACCACCCCGTCCAAAGTGGTAGTGCTCTGTGCCTAAACGGGAATCTGATTCGTAAAACAGGAGCCGGACCGCCCATTCGGTTCCATACGAAAGAAAGGAAAGAAGGGAATGTATTTTAAATGTAAGAACTGTGGGGGAAATGTGGTGTACAGCCCGGAGAAACACGGTATGTACTGCCCTTTCTGTGAAAGCGAGGAAAGCGACGAACTCGCCCCGGGGCTGACCGGTTCACTGACGGTCTGCCCCAACTGCGGCGGGGAGGTACCGGTGGAAGAGCACACTTCCGCCACCCGCTGCCCCTACTGCGACAGTTACCTGATTTTTGACGAGAGGGTGGAGGGGAAGTATGAGCCTCGTATGATGATACCCTTCCAGATCGGGAAAGAAACCTGTAAGCAGTCACTGCGGGATAAGTTCCGGAAATGCCGTTTTGCCCCTGTGGATTTTCTCTCAGAGGCAAGGCTGAACAGCATGCAGGGATATTATGTACCCTACTGGTTCTACGACTATGACACTGTATGCAGTTTTCAGGGGGAAGGGACCAGGGTAAAAGTCTGGGTCAGCGGGGACAGGGAATATACGGAAACCAGTACATATGCGGTTAACCGGAATATGGATATCCGTTTTGAGAAGATTCCGGTGGATGCCTCCCTTGCCATGCCGGACGACGTGATGGAACTGATCGCGCCCTTCCGCTATGACCAGATGACAACCTTTCAGCCCAGGCTTATGTCCGGTTTTTACGGGGAAAAATACAATATGCCCTGGGAAGAGGTGGAAATGCGGGCCAGGAGCCTGATGAAGGCGGATGCCGAGAAGCTCCTGAGGGAAAGTTACGCCGGGTATAATTCCGTCAGGACACTGTCCCAGGATGTACATGTCAGGGACAGCAGGACTTCCTATGGCCTTCTTCCCGTCTGGAAATACATATACCGTTACAAAGACCAGGAGTATCCGTTTTACGTCAACGGGCAGACCGGGAAGATCGTGGGGACGGCGCCCTTTTCAAAGGGCAGGTTTATGGCCTATGTGGGGACGCTGTGGGTGTGCTGCACCGCAGTTCTGGCGCTGCTGCAGATTTTTCTGGGACTGCTGTAGGTTTGGGAAAGGAAACGGGACAGGGATAAGAGTATGGAAAATGAATACAAAAAAGAAGCAAGAAAACAATACCTGCATGCCTTCAGATTCTGGTTCCTGGGAATCGGAATACTGGCAGTGCTCTGCATTGTCATGGGCATCCTGGGCCGCGGCAGGGACAGTGTCCCCAGGGCAAACGGGGATGCGCCCGCGGAGAGGGTTTTTGATTATGCGGATGTACTGACAGACAGCGAGGAGGAGAAGCTGCGGGAGCACATTGCCAGGACGGAAGCGAAGCTGCAGATTGACATTGTACTGGTTACCATCAGCCAGTCCGTGGAGGGGCCCCAGGCCATGTCCCAGTACGGACTGCGCTCCGAGAACTGGGAGCAGAACATGCAGGATCTGGCGGACGATTTCTGGGACGAGCACAGGTTCGGGTACAATAAGGGATTTGAGGGGGACGGTGTCCTGCTTCTGCATAACTGGTATGATGGGCAGAACGGCGAACATCTTTCCACCAGCGGCAGGGTGGAGGAGAAATTCAGCGTCCGCGACATAGACAGGGTGCTTTACGCAGTGGACGATTATTACGATTCCAGTCCCTATAAGGCGTACAGGGCCTATGTGGATGAGGTGGCGGACCTGATGGACGGTTCCTTAAGCCTGCCTTTTTCCTGGGTTACGGTTTTTGTGGTGCCTGTTCTCGTGGCCTTCCTTTACGCCGTCACCGGTTCGTCCCAGAGGAAGGCGGAGAACACCGTGGCGGTGAATGCCTACGTGGCCGGCGGAAAGCCCGAGATGAGGGATAAGTCGGATGCCTTCCTGAAAAAGAGCGTGGTCACTCGGAAGATCGAGACGCCTTCCTCCACGGGAGGGGGAGGCGGAAGCGGCGGTGGCGGGCACCATACCAGCAGCGGTGGCGCAAGCCATGGCGGCGGAAGCCACAGGCATTAGGGAC
>CAJTSY010000139.1 GCA_910578995.1 uncultured Acetatifactor sp. | reverse complement strand
AAGGCCGGCGGCCCCAACGCCATGATGTTCGGCATGGGCAAGAGCAATGCCAAGGTCTATGTCCAGTCCACGGAAGGCATCCATTTCGACGATGTGGCCGGGGAGGACGAGGCCAAGGAGAGCCTGGCGGAAATCGTGGACTACCTCCACAATCCCCAGAAATACACGGACGTGGGCGCCTCCATGCCCAAAGGGCTGCTGCTTGTAGGCCCTCCCGGCACCGGAAAAACCATGCTTGCAAAAGCGGTGGCCGGGGAAGCAAATGTCCCCTTCTTCTCCATGTCCGGCTCGGAATTTGTGGAAATGTTCGTGGGCATGGGCGCTTCCAAGGTCCGTGACCTCTTCAAACAGGCCAAGGAGAAGGCTCCCTGTATCGTCTTCATCGACGAAATCGACGCCATCGGCAAGAAGCGGGACGGCCAGATCGGCGGCAACGACGAACGGGAACAGACCCTGAACCAGCTGCTCACCGAAATGGACGGCTTCGAAGGAAACAACGGCGTCATAATCCTGGCCGCCACCAACAGGCCGGAATCCCTTGACCCCGCCTTAACCAGGCCCGGGCGTTTCGACAGACGGGTACCCGTGGAGCTGCCTGACCTGGCAGGCCGGGAAGCCATCCTGAAAGTCCACGCCCGGAAAATCAAACTGGCCGACGATGTGGATTTCCACACCATCGCCCGCATGGCCTCCGGCACCTCCGGGGCGGAACTCGCCAACATTGTCAACGAAGCCGCCCTGCGGGCCGTGCGCAGCAACCGCACCGTGGTGTGCCAGGCAGACCTGGAGGAAAGCATAGAAGTCGTCATCGCAGGATACCAGAAAAAGAACGCCATCCTTTCCGACGGCGAGAAGAAAGTGGTGGCCTATCACGAAATCGGCCACGCCCTGGTAGCCGCCATGCAGAGCCACTCCGCCCCTGTGCAGAAGATTACCATCATCCCCCGCACCTCCGGCGCCCTGGGCTACACCATGCAGGTGGAGCAAAGCGATAAAGTGCTCATGACCAAACGGGAAATTGAAAACAAGATTGCCACCTTCACCGGAGGCCGGGCCGCGGAGGAAATCGTCTTCGGCGAAATCACCACCGGCGCCTCCAACGACATCGAACAGGCCACAAAGCTTGCCCGGGCAATGATCACCCGGTACGGTATGAGCGACGAATTCGACATGGTGGCCATGGAGACCGTGACCAACCAGTACCTGGGCGGGGATACCTCCCTGGCCTGCTCCGCGGACACCCAGAACGAGATTGACAGAAAGGTGGTTGAACTGGTGAAGGCGCAGCACGAAAAGGCCAGGCGGATATTGTTGGAAAACCGTACAAAGCTGGACGAACTTGCCGCATTCCTCTATGAGCGGGAGACAATCACGGGAGATGAATTTATGGGGATTCTGAACGGGAAAGCAGAGGATTGCAAAAAACAGGATAAGGAAACAGAAGCAAAAGACGGAGCCGCCAGAACAGCCGCTTCGGGAAAGGAAGGTGAACAGAAATGAAGAAATATTCCGGATTCATGTGGATGGAACTGGCAGTAGGCATATTGTTAATCCTGCTCGGGGTGTTCACCTTTCTGCGCCCCGGCAGCCTGCTCACCGGAATTGTGGCTATTTACGGGCTGATTGCACTCATCACGGGCATCGATGATATCCTGACCTTTATCAGACTGGAAAAGTACACCGGCTTCGCCCCCGCAGTCTCCCTGATTTCCGGCATCCTCAGCGTGATGTGCGGCTGCATGCTCCTGCTCTATCCTGGCGCGGGGAAGTGGATACTGTCCCTGCTGTTCCCCATCTGGTTCATGGCCCACTGCATTTCCCGGCTGTCCCATACCTACATACTCCGTATGGCAGGACAGAAGTTTTTCTACTATTTTTCGTTAATTGTAAATATCGCCGGACTGATTCTGGGGATCCTGATGGTATTCAACCCGGTGCTGACCTTCATGACCATGCGGTTCATGGGATATATCGTGGCAGTGTACCTGGTTCTGCTCGGGATTGACAGCATCGTAGCGGCACTTGGCAGGCGATAAAAACAGGCTGCCGCAGTATGAACTGAACTGCGGCAGCCCAGTCTCCGCTACGGCGTCAGCCGGATCGGACTGCGGAACAGGAACATTGCCTCCTTGATCGTCAGGTTGAAAATCAGCATCGTCAGCCGGTCAATGCCAAGGCCGAACCCGCCATGGGGAGGACATCCATATTTGAAGAATTCAAGATAAAACTTAACATCCTCCGCAAGCCCCTTTTCCTCCGCCTGCTTCCGCAATACCTCATAGCGGTGTTCCCGCTGTGCGCCGGTGGTGATTTCAACCCCTTTCCAAATCAGGTCATATCCCTGGGGAATTCCCTGCTCGTTCCTCATATGGTAAAAAGCCCTCTTCTCCGCGCTGAAGCCGGTTACGAACAGGAATTCATGGTCATAATGCTTCTTAACCCATTCATAACTCAGCTTTTCAGCCTCCGTAGTCATATCCCCCTTCTCGGAATCATCCACCACATAGCCGAATTCTTTTTCAAGCTCTTCGTAAAGCCTTCTCAATTCGATGACCGGAAAATTCTTTGCAGGAACTACCACATCCACGCCAAAGAGCTCTTTTATCTGCTCACCGTACTTCTCCCTGACAGCGCCAAGACCGGCAATCAGGATATCCTCCTCCATATGCATCACATCCTCCATGCCGTCTATATAGCTGAATTCCAGATCGAAGCAGGAAAATTCGGTGGCATGTTTGCTTGTGAAAGATTTCTCGGCCCGGAATACAGGCCCCACCTCAAAAATTTTCTCAAATCCCGAAGCCATTGCCATCTGTTTGTAGAACTGCGGGCTCTGTGCAAGATAAGCGTTGGTATCAAAATATTTGACCTCAAACACGTCAGCGCCGCTTTCGCTTGCCGCGCCGATCAATTTCGGCGTGTGGATTTCAATGAAATCCTTTTCTATCAGGTAACTTCTGATCGCATTGACAAAACAGGTCTGAACCCTGAACATCAGCTGATTTTCATCCGTTCTAAGGTCAATCCACCGATAGTCAATCCTCTGGTCAATGCCTGACCGCTCGACAGCCTTCTGCTTCTTTGTGCCGGGAATATAGCTGCGCGCAATGGGAAGGGGCGCCGCAATGCTCTCGATCTCCAGTTTCTCGGGAAGAACCTCCACGCCCCCCATCTTAACATACTCATTCTCAACGGCTTTACCAATTACCGTGATAACGGAATCCGCTGTCAGCTTTTCAAACTCTTCAGCCAGTTCCGGATGGACGCTTTTCTCAACCGTGATCTGAAGCCTGCCGGTAAGGTCTTTCATTACCACAAAAATCATCGTTTTGCTGATACGGATGTTTTCTACAAATCCCTGTACTTTTACAGCTTCACCGTTTCTTTTTTTAACGTCGCAAATCTTTACTCTGTCCATATCTTTCATCCATTCTGCTCTTACTTTTTAATCAGCCTGCCTGCAGCCTCCCGGATCTCTTTCCCGGTCAGATATCTCTTCCCGTTTCTCATAACCGCATCCACCAGACGCTTCATCGCATCCTGATTCGCCTCAATGATGCTCACCGCCTCTTTCAGCTGTTCAGATAAAATCCGGTTGACAAGCCCATTTGCCTTTTCGTTATATTTAAACTCTTCTTCTCCGATGACGGCCAATCCGATTTCCGTTTCATACATTCCAAGCTCACACACCATACATCTGGCAATATATGTAGCCGCAGCCAGATCGGAGGATGCGCCGGATGTCAGACCATATTTAAATACCAGTTCCGCTGCCCTGCCGCCCAGTACCGCGCAGATTTTTTCCAGTAAATATTCTTTGGACGGACACCCCTCCTCGATTTCGGTCTGGGTATACCCTCCATGATTCCCCCTGGCCACAATGCTCATGTAATTGGGCGCCTCGCCATAGTACAGATGGATCAGGACATGTCCTGCCTCGTGATATGCGGTACTTTCTATCTCCTTTTGGGAAATGACAGCCTTTTCTTCACCCATGCTGTATTGTTCAAATATCTCATCAAACAAATCGTCGTCAATAACGCGGCCTGACCGAATCCCCTCCCTCAAGGCTGCCTCAACTGCCTGTTCAAGTTTTGCCGGACACAGTCTCTCCGACCTGGCAACAATGCTGTCCAATTTTTCATCAGAAATATCAAACATATCGCCCTGCTTTCTGATATTTCTTTCCAGCAGCCACCGCCTTCCTTTTTTATCCAGATAGCCCATATTAAACGTTCTGTCAAAACGGCGTTGAAGAGCGGAGTCAATTTTATTCCCATGATTTGTGGCCGCCATGACAAATACCGGCTTATCATCTACTTTTTTGAACCCGTCCATCTCGACCAGCAATGCGTTGAGAACCGGGTTGGGTGAATTTGAGTATCCCCGTTCCATACCTATGGCATCAATTTCATCAATGAACAGGATTGCAGGCGCATATTTTCTCGCGATCCGGAATTCATCCTGTACCTTCTCCGGGCCGCCGTTATACAATTCGCTTGCGCTGATGGACAGGAAGTTCAGCCCGGATTCCGAGGCTGCAACCTTTGCCAGAAGGGTCTTGCCGGTTCCCGGAAGGCCGTACAGCAGAATTCCCCTGGGCTTCACACCCTTTTTATTATACTTTTTAGGATTCTGCAGATAATGAATGAAAAACTCCATCTCCTTTTTGAGATCCTCTGACACATAAATGTCATCCCAACTCTTATTCGGACGCAGGTCATCGGACAACATCGAAGACCGATCCTCCGCCTCCACTGCCGTCTCCAGCTTGAAATCGCAGAAGGTGATACTGCCTGCATTGGTTTTCTCATCATATTCTTTCCTGGTATGATACGCCAGAACCTGATGCCGCACCGTCAGTGTCTCCATTACCACCTGACAGCATACGTCCAGATAGGCCTGCTCCAGCTGGCTTCTGAAATACTTTCTCTCTATAAATCCTCCCGCCCCTTTTTTCATCAGAACGTCTTTTTCTTTTTCCGTGTAGTTGTATCCGCGGCTTCCGTCTAAAATATACACCGGGATTTCTTTATCTGCCTCCCGCATTTTTAAAAAGATATCGCGCCCGGTCGTCCTGACATCCACAAGGCTCAATCCTTTTCCCACATTTTCAAGACCGTATAGATAGTCAATGACTGCGAAAAGAACCTTTTCCTTATGAATCATTTCCATAAATTCTTTGGTGTCCACAGTGCGCTTCACATGCACATTGTTCTTTTCCAGCTTTTCCACCGGCTCATATTCCACTATCCCGAAGACAGGAATCACACAGTCCCTTTCTCCGAGATAAAAATCCCTGACCTCCTCTGTGGCATCTTCCAGATCACACTTCCACTGGATTCTTATTCCCCCATCGTTTTCATCCAGTTTCTGCTTATCCTCCAACAGCCCCAGAAACTTACGTATTTCCCTGTCAGTAAGCTTATCCGCTATCTTGGACGCATTTCTGGCATCCGCGCTTCCCCCCATGGAATACAGCACGGTCCTGGCCAGGTTCTCTTTTCCCTGGCTCAGCTCATAGCCATATTTTTTCTTTAATTTCTTAAAATGACTTTCTACGCTCTTCTCCACCAGTTTTAAAGTTGTATCTGCCTTTAAATGATTCAGCATGATGACTGTATAGGAAGACATCCTGGAAAGTATTTCCGGAGGGAAATAAGGCGCTTTTGTCTCCGGATCTTTATCCTTCCCCAGTGCGTCCATCAGCACCTTCTCCGAAAGCATTGTAAGATTTTCATTTCGCGCGTCAAGGTAAAGCTGTTTTCCCGCATTGGTCGTAAAAAAAATGATGGCATCTTTACATGATACATCCCGCTGATGATATTTATCCTCACAGAAACCGTCATCCAAAATCTGTAAAAACATTCGTATAACATTAATATGCGCTTTTTCTATTTCATCAAATAAAAGAACGCACTTCGGATGTTTAAACACAAACTCGGTAAGCAGACCCGGTTCCGAGTCCTTCCAGGTCGGGGCAAAACCAAGCAGTTCCTGCAAGGCTTCCCTGCTGGAATATCCCGACATATCAAAACGCTGAAAAGGAATCCCCAGTTTGTAAGCAAACTGCTGCGCCATAAAAGTCTTCCCTACCCCCGGAGGTCCCGCTAAAAGATAAGCATCTCTCGGCCCTCTCCCGCCCGGTGCCAGACGAGCTTTCAGCTCCGTATTAAAATATGCTTCACTCAGCCTCTCAATCGCTGCATTCTGTCCACAGATCAGCTGTTTCAGTTCAGTTTCCACAGCCTCGGCCTCCATAAAAATCTGCCGGATGGAAACTTCATCCTCCACTTCCTGAATTTCCGGTAATCTCGGCCTCGGATATGCCTGCAGCATCTGTGTCACAAACTGAGATACGGCATCCGAATCATATCCAAGAATATTGTCTTCCTTTCTGTCACGGTAAATATCAGTCAGCCTGTTTAAATTCACATCTGAGAGACATTTCTTCAGTTTTTTCCTGAGCTTATCCGCCGCAGCTGTCCTGGCTCCCTCGCTTTGTTCCATTTTGTCCCGAATTATACCAACATACTGCCTCATGTCTTCCGCCAGCTGCCAGTATCCGGTCGGAACATCAGGAGCGTTTCTGCTGCCTGCTACCCACTTGTTAAATTTCTCATCTCTGTCCTCAGCATCCTCTTCTTCCTGTTTTCCCATATCGGGGAAAAAATCCGGTTCTACTGGTTCAGACTTATCGTCGACGAATGGTAGAACGCCCTTCATCTTCGCTTCAGCCTCATCACCGAAGGGCAGAAATGCATCCACCCCACTGCTCTCATCCCCCTCACAATGCTCATCCCTCTCCCAGTTCTCATCCTCCTCCCAGCCCTCATTCTCCTCCCAATTTTCATTCTCCTCATCCGAAAAAAATTCCGGCTCCTCTGCTTCGGACTCATCACCGAAGGGCAGAAAGCCGTTCCCTTCCCAACTCTCCTCCTCCCCCCAATTCTCATCCCCGTCATCCGAAAAAGGCTCCTCTGCTTCAGATTTATCGCCAAAGGGCAGAAAGCCGTCCTCCTCCCAGCTCTCATCCTTCAGATAGTCAGCACTCCCGCCCAGATACACCAAATCCTCCAGATATTCTTCCGCCTCTTTTATGGCATACCTCAGGCTGCCGGGTACGTCATCCGCCGCCTCTTCAAGCTCGCTCCGATATTCAAAACGGCGGAATTTTGAGTTTGGATACTTATTTGTCTGCTCGGAGCATTTCAGCCATTCGTTGAAAATTCCCTTCTTTCTTCCGTTTTTTACAGCGTAAATCATTTTTTTCATAGACGGACTCCCTCTCTGTTCATGAGTGCTTTTTCCTTTATTGTACTATCGGCACTTTCACTTCGCAATTAATATTTAAAAAACCTGCCTTTTGAATTTCGGCAGTGGCCATGTCATACGGTCTTCCAAAAGCGAGAAACTTAGCATAAAACCCCTGACACCCGAAAGTTTCAATATCCTCACAAGATGTAAGAGGCATCTGCCTGGGATTGGACACATTACCCCAGTAAACATCACGTTTTTCAGACATGAAAAAACCTCCGAAAATCACTCTTTGGAGGTTCCTTAGCAGGGCAACCCCTCCTTCGCAGGGCTACAAGGATTCGAACCTTGAAATGACGGAGTCTTAAGTCCGTTGTTTTTGGGGCTTTGAGGCCAGGGAAATCAAGGGGTTCGGAATCGGGGGAAGGAAAATTGACCTATCGATTGACCTATCGGTCTCTTGGACTCTCCCCGGCCTGTTCCAAGACAAAAGCTTCAAGCTTGGAATCAATGTTTCTTATAAGCTTCTAAGAATTTTTGAACCTCTTCAAGTAATTCCTTTGCCCTTATATACTGTTCCTCCGCATCTTCCTCTGACGCAACATAAAAATCATCATAATCACAGCTATTCCTCACCTGAAACGCCTGCTGGATATATTTAGAGTATTTTACGTCAAACTTCCCTGTTTTGATATATTCTTTCTGAAAATATGATATCACTCCGGCATGCTTCGCAAAATCCTTTTCTTCTAATGCCAGCACTGCCCGTAACGCAGAAAAAATCGCATAATAAGATCTTCCAATAGAATCCTTATACTGCCCTTCTCCTAAAAGAATTTTTGCCGATCTGAGCTTATCGGCTGCAGTCATCAGTCTGTGCTTTACCAAATCATCCAATTCTTTTTCCCTCCTCTACAATATTCCGATAATATGGTAGTACCTTTCTATACCTTAAGAACTCATCATAAGGTATCACCATCGGCGACACTATCACATCATTCTCTAACCCGATTTCTGCAGACATCTCCCATATTGTTTTTAGTTTTTTCTGAAGTTCCAGCCTGTCACCCTTTACAATCGCCACTATATCTATATCCGATTCTGATGAATAATCGCCACGTGCATATGAACCGTATAAAATTATCTCTACAATATCACCGCCATAGACAGACTTATAACACTCTTTCATCTGTTCACTGATTATGCTGACCTGCCTGATTGTACACATAATTGCATACCCCGTTTCTCCTATCGCCAGAGCGCTGCCTTACAGATATACATCAACCTCGCTCTTAGATAAGCCATAGTTTTTTATGATTACCTTTTCAATACAACCTTTTCGCTGCCTGAACATCCATGATATTCTCAGCGATATCTTCCTTTTCAAGTATTCTTTGGAACGGAATCTCCTTATCATCCCATTTCATCAAACATTGAATCGAACACGGGAACTGCGGCACCCCCTGCGGAGTAGCCATCTACTTAGAAAACTTATTATTTTTTCTGTGGACATCCGCATCTGAAATATTTTGGACGAAACGGCTCGAAACATATTCCTTAAATGCCGCCAGGTATGCCCCCAGCATGACGGATGCCGCTTCCAGCACGGTGGTCTTGCCAGAGGCATTTTTCCCAATAAATACATTCATTCCCGGATTCAGACGAAATGCATGATTCTCAAACTTTCTATAGTTGGAAAGCGATATACTCTCTATAACAAAATCTTTCAAAACAATCTCCGCTCTGCCGCTTCTATAAGCCGCCTTGACTTTCCTTATATTTCCTCATCAATCTGTTTGTCATACATCTTCTATTCCCTGAATTTATTATAATCTGAAATATCCCAAACTACAACCAAAATATAGAGCCTGCCATAAATACGGATTTTTCATCTTCTTTTACCATCTGTCTAGTCCACCCTTATCAGGCATTTATCAATTCCTCCAGAAACTCTTCCTTGTCTTCATAATGAAAAATAGAGACTTGATTCCTGCCAAGGCATTTTATAAATTCTTCGTTAGACATCCCTGCAATCTGAGCGCAATATCCTATGGTTGCATCTCTCTGCCTATAGAATTCCATCAATTCTACACATCTTACAGCTTGATTTGTTTCTTCCTGATTTCTTTTCACATCAAACAATATTTCATTCTCCCTAGGCTGTCTTCATCTAATTATCTCTTTGCTTAGAATCATCTCCACAACGATAAGTTCATTCATCATACATTATTCCATCCTCAAATATTGCACTGTCAAAGAAAACCGGTGTGATTGCTTTCTTCTGCATGAACCATTTCGTATATTCTTCAGTACTTCCACTACCAAAATAAACTAACGTTCCCTCTACATCACCATCTGCCAACAGTTCCGTATCCAGCAGAATCATACAGACATCCAAAATACCGCTGAGCTGCGAAACTCTGACTCGCATATTTTTATGTAGGTCATTCAGCTCATAATACATAATCATCTTTTATATGATAGCCTCATTTCTCATAAACGATTACCCCCGTATCATGTATCTCATGCTCAATCTTCGACCCTCTTTCAATGTGGGACATATCAAAGATATCTACAGGCATCCCTGCAGCCTGGCGAACCGCCTCCATGAATCCGACAAACCGTAGCCCCCGCAGTCTGCTGTCCACCTTTTCCGGCGCTTCAGCCTTTATTTGATGTTGGGACGCATACTTGTTCAGGGCCGCTTTTCTCCATAGCCGTCTTTCATAAAATCCCCTTTCTTTTCTTTCAGTATATCATTTTTTATCTTTTATTACCACCTATCTATCCTGAATTTTTGATTAAGCCGATTACAACAGGCCAACGTCGCTTTGCATATATCCCATGCATTACATATGGGTTGTCGAAATATGGCAGCCCGTCCAAACCAGGAAGCCACAATATCTTCCAGTCTAAACTAG
>CAJTSY010000138.1 GCA_910578995.1 uncultured Acetatifactor sp. | reverse complement strand
CCCGCGGTTTCCACCTTGGCAAGGTGGCGCTCTACCAACTGAGCCACTATCGCATATTTTGTATCTTCCGATACAAAGCAGGTGATGGGAATCGAACCCACGTATTCAGCTTGGAAGGCTGATGTTCTACCATTGAACCACACCTGCAGATATTATGTTGTTCTGTTGCCCTCACAACATAAAATATTTTACATCGGATAATTCCTTTTGTCAATAGCAAAATTTATTTTTTTCAAAAATTTTCAGAGCCACCCTTAAGTCCGGGACTCCCATGGGCTCTCCGACAGATTACTAAAGTAATACTGCAGCAGCAGTTTCACCACCCGGCTGTAACTGACCTTCCCATCCGCAACTCCGTTCACCTTCAGATTCAAATCAATAAATTTATCGGCCACCCTGTCCACAAAGTCCGTATCCAGCCAGGCATTTTCATTGACCCGATCCCACTCCTCCTGGGTCACGAAGATATTGTCCTCCCAGACCTGCTCCTCCACCGCTACGGGCCGGACCACTGCCACTGCCTCCTCATAGACCAGGGGTTCCTCTTTCCACGCCCTGTACAGGTCATTATTCAGATACACCAATACACTCAGATACCCCGAATACTGGAAAAAAGCATCCTCCGATTTCGTGCATGCCAGATAGGAGATGAAATTTGCCTCGTCCTCATAAATATAGCCCCGCAGGTGGGCTAGCTCATGGCACATGGTAGCCGGGAAATTCAGGATGTGCATGACATGGTTGTAATTCGCCTCCATGGAAAAGGGAAAATAATATCCCTGCATATGCTGCTGGCACATGAAATCCGAGGAAAGCAGCGCCTTGAGACGGGGATAATAACCCTCCAACTGCGGATACTCCCCGCCCAGCTCCCTCATCAGCTTCCGTGCCATGTCCTCCATGTCCAACTGTTCTCCCCCGTCCCCCAGGCCGCCGGTATACACTGCCATGCCGTTTTCGTCCCGCCCGATCACATGGGAAAGTCTGTTGCACTGTTCTGCCACCATGTTGTAAACCTCTATCAGCTCCACCAGGGCATGCTCCTGGTTGTCCTCCCCAAAGTACTGTTCGGAGAAAGTGGAGGCGTGGTACAGAACAAAGCAATTCAGGGTCATAATCAGGCAGACAGCCAGCAGGGTCCACACAAAAAATATCCCGAATCCCCTGCTGAATCTCCTGAAGATAACATAATTTCTTCTTGCTTCCAGGGCTTTTTCCGGAGCTTTTTCCAGGATTTTCTCCGGAACTTTCTCCAAGGCTTTGCCCGGGGCCTTCTCTAAAGCTTTCTCCGGGGCTTTGCCCGGGACCTTCTCTGATGCTTTCTCCGAAGCCCTTTCCATAATTTTCTCCAGCGCACTCCCCGGATTCTCCCCTGAAATCCTCCGCCCTCCGCTGCCCTTTTTCCCCCGGGTAAGAATACCGATTCCCTTCACGATCCCTGCGCAGCCCCACAGAACCGCCAGCGCCGCTGCCAGCAATATCACAGCCACCCCTGCCGCTAACAGCCATTCCCCCACGGAAAAAGGAAAGAGTCCCGTTACGCGTCCATATGTATTCACCCAGACAGGAAAAATATGGGCAATGTACCAGTCGGAAAAGGCCGTGCTGTTCCACGCCGCCGTATTCAGCGCTGCCACCAGGATCGCAGTACCGATGTAGACCACTCTACTTTTCCCCTGAAACCTGCCTCTTTTCATTCTGCCCTTCCTCTTCTGTGTCCAAAATCCTGCTGAACCTCTCCTGCCTGTAAGTTTCTTCAACATATGTCCAAAAAAACTGCCCTGTACCACCCATAAATCGACAAAAAGATGAACATGCACCCATGTCCATCTTTTCGTTCAAACCATTATAACTTTTATTTCTTAATGACAATATCGTCCCATGCATCCGAAGGCACGATGGCAATATAAGTCTTACCGGTGTTAAGCTTAATCTGTTCCCCGGTAGTCCTGTTATAGTATTCCGTAGGCGACGTATCGCTTTCCTTGTACCAGGTCACCGGCACAACCTTTCCATTGGTGATATAATACCCTTCGTTTCCTCCGCCGTCGATAATATTATATACCAGGTAGCCTTCTCCCAGATCAGCAAAAGAACAGCTCTGAATCAGCAGGTTCTTGAACGTAAGCTGCGCATTATCATGCTGCGGGTCAAGGTGGGGTTCTCCATATTCATAATAGTCGTATGTGCCCTTTTCCTCATTATATTTCAAAGTGGAGCCGTTGTGCTTGAAGGGCACCAACTGGATCTCGCTGCATCCGGTGGCCCCGTCCGCGTCGGAAAGCTCGTAATCCTTGTTGGAAAAAGTATAATGCGTCCCGGGATAATGCTCATTGTACTCTTTACTGTATTTCTTGCTGTTGAAATTCTTCTCCAGGTCACCCGTCAGGATATACTCTGTAAATTCCCTCTTCTTTCCATTGTCCACACGGCCAAAAGTACCAGTGAAATTATCGCAGTAAGCCTTCTCCTTTATCAGATCCAGGGCAAAGTAGGGTCCGCCGTCATGACAGAGCACCGCATTCCACTCTCCCACCAGGTACACATTGGTAGAACGGGTGCTTCGTATGCTTCCGAACATCTCGATCTTCTCCCAGTCCTTTACCAGGGCCATGAAACGGGTAATCCGGTTGTTCTTCGTGCTGTTCATCATCTCGTATACGATATCAGCTTCCGTCAGGCCGTAATGGGGCAGGGCAGTTTTCTCATTATCCACCATAACCGCGATGGGCCTCTGGTTCTTCAGGGACTCATCGATCCACTCGTTTGTAAGTTCGCTGCGGTACATGCCTTCCCGGACTTCCTCAGGCTCCTGCTCCTCCTCTTCCCCCTCCGGCTCTGACTCACCGGGATCCTCCTCCGGCTCCGGAGTGGCCAGATCCACCGCCTCCACATCCTGGATGATGGGAGATGTGGAAGACTCGCTTTCTGTCTCGCCGCATCCGGCCAGAACAGTCATTGCTATCAAGATTGCTGCAAGTACTTTCTTCTTCATTGGACATTCCTTTCCTTTTTTCTTTTATTTTATCCCCAATTAGTATATTTTGTCCATTTATTCCGCAAAATATTACAAAAAAATTAAGAATTAACCTGCTGTCCACGGCTCCGGGTGAACAATAACATAATTAACACATCCGAAATACCCTGGCAATGGGCGCTTTGGAATAATCCTTCTTCTCCAGGATCACCTGGTACCCGCCTTCTCCCTTCTCAAAGGACACAACCTTTGTATCGCCCATACCGGTGATGCTCCGGACTTCACCCCCGTAGGGAATCCATACCGTGTCTCCCACAGGGTCCGTCTCCTTCCCGAAGGTTTCTATGGCATATACCGTATCCTCCTTCAGGGTAAATCCGATATTTCCTTTCTTATAGGGCGCACAGATACGGGTGCCGTATATCGCCTCGCCGTACTGGCCAAGCCACTCCCCGATCCCTTTCAGGCTCCTGACGGCTCCCGCCGGTATCCGCCCGTCCGGCTGGGGCCCCACATTGATGGCCAGGTTGCCGCCCTTTACCACGATGTCCACCAGAAGGCAGACCACCTCCCTGGGGGACTTGTACTCATCCTCATATTTAAAGGAGAAAGAGGTTCCCAGGGTGATGCAGCTCTCCCAGGGAATGGAGAGGGGCCTTTCCGGCACGCACTGCTCCGGCGTCACATAGTTTTCATAAGGGCCGCCCACCGTCCGGTCCGCGCAGAGCATGCCCGGCTGGTACTTCCTGACTTCCTCAATGATCTCTCCCAGGCGGATATCCTGTCCCGCCCTCCCGCACACCCATCCGGCGTCGAACCACATGGCATCAAGGCGTCCGTAGCCCGTCCCCAACTCCCGGATCTGATTGTGGGTAAAGGTTACAAATCGCTCCCACTCCTCCGGATGCTCGGCGGGATTGTAGGAAGGTCCCCTGCTCTTGAACTTCCCCTTTGGCATGTCATCCTTCCAGTAGCTGTCCACATGCCAGTCCGCCTTGGAAAAATAAGCCGCAATCCCAAGCCCCCTCTTGCGGAAGGACTCAAAAAGGTGGGCGCAGATATCCGCATACTTATGTGTGTGGAAAGGGCAGTCCGGGGATGTGATCTTGTAATCCGAATACTGTGTATCCCACATGCAGAAGCCGTCATGATGCTTGGTGGTGAACAGCAAATACCGCATTCCCGCTTCCTTTGCCAGATCCGCCCATTTCTCAGGCTCAAAACGCAGGGGATTAAAGGTCCTGCCCAACCCGAAATATTCCTTTTTAAACTCCTCGCCTGTCACCTCCCAGTCAATACCGTCCCTTGACCAGTCCGCATCCGCATCGCTCAGCGCCCAGGATTCCACGATTCCAAGCTGGGAATAGGGCCCCCAGTGCATCATCAGGCCGATCTTCTGATCCCGGAACCATTCCAGTTTCCTCTGTACCCTGGGGTCCGTGGGCACCACATAGGAATCCTCCCTGCTGTAATTGTGGACTCCCGCCACTACTGCCTCTCCGCCGTCTTTTTTCTCCTGCCCGGCGGCCTCCTGCTGTAAAATTTCTTCACTCATTTCCGTTCCACTCCTATTACCGGATATGTATCCGTTGTCTGCCCCCTATCTTATCACAGATTCCGCAACACCTCAATAAGAACCGGTGATTTTCTTCCCCTAAAAAACAGGCAGGGCCCTCCGCCCCGCCTGCACTGTCCGTCTATGCTGCCATGTCGTCGGATTTCTTTCCGGCGCGCTTCGCCGACTGCCCCAGATAACGTCCAACCAGTCCGCTTACCACCTCTGCCAACTTTCCCACCCCCAGCGGGGCGTACAGCACCAGATACATAAAATAGGGAAGCACATACCTGCATTTATTTTCCCATGCAATGCTGAACAGGAATCCTCCCACCACTGCAATCATGGGAATCCAGGCTGTACTGCTCAGGGGCGCTGCCTTTTTCAAAAACAGGCTCAGGAGCACAAAAGCCAAAATGGAAAAATAGATTGCATTCTGGTAGTAGTTGGCGCATTTCCATACAACATCATGAAGTTTTCCATAATACAGCTCAGATATCCATCCCGGAGCCTCCCGCTCCCTGTTGTACGCCGTCTCCCCAAGACTTCCGAAAAGCGGTTCCAGCCACTGTATCTGTACTTTTTTGGTAAAAAAATACTTTGCATATGCAGGATTTTCAATGAATTCCTCCATCCGGGAGGCTATGTATTCTTTTCCGATTTGGGATGCCGGCTCCCGTTCAAAGCCGCATTCCTCAAACACACTCTGCTGATAACGGTTGTATACCCCCGGAGTCTCATCCGTCTCCTGCAGTCCCATGGCAAGCCACAAAATGCTGGGAATCCCCCCGTCATCCTCAAAGCCCGAGCGGTATTCATACATTTTACCCACCATTCCCACGGCAGCTCCCGCCGCCAGGATAACACAGAGCCCTGCCACCACAGGATAAGGCTTCTCCTTCTCCAGGGCAAGCAGAACCATACCGATGGCCACCGCAATCAGCACGATCCATATATTCTTTCTCACCAGCAGGGCAAGCACCGCGGCGACAGAGGCTGCCACAAGGTATCTTTTCCGGAGATCCCGGCCATAAGCCGCCAGGGCCCAGAACAAGACCATGCTGAAACAGACAGACGGAAGATCCCCGTATACGTATGGAAGATATAAAATATACGGGATGCAGAACATCATCATAAGGCAGTACAAAATCCGGTAAAGGGGAAGCGGCGCCACAATCTTTAGAAAAGAATACCCTGCCGCCACCGTGATCAGGAGGAAAACAACATGAAAGCGGGCCGCCACACCATAACAGAAATCGCCAAAAAGGGAAAAAAGAATCTCGTACAGAAACACAAATCCCTCCTGCTGCCTGTACATTCCTATGTAACCGCCCTTTATAAACATCTCAAATATACCCTCACGGGCGTAAGCAGCAGCAGCAGTGGTGTTCAGCTGGTCTCCTATGGGATAGTACGGATGGTTCCTGATATAGGAAAATCCGATCAGGGCCAGCCATACACACGCCAGAAACAGCATGCATCTGCAGAGCTTTTCCCTGTCCCCGGAAAAAAACCTTCCGCCTGCGGAACCGGAACCAGGAGCGCCCAAGATAAAGTCCAGACCTTTCAGAATCCCCGCCGCCACAGCGCATATTCCCAAAAAAACAAGAAGATGCAGCCACACGGAATCCGGCAGTCTGACCAGATCTATCTCATACACCCTCCAGCTCTGCTCCATCGGGGGATAATAAGATATCTGAACACTCTTCCACGCCAGATACAGCGCAATGGGCAACACACAGAGTTTGAGCAGGAAAAGGGCCGTCTTGATAAGCTGCTGGTATTTTCCACATGCTTTTTCGCGTTTTTCAAATCGTACAATCATTCTCCTACTCCCATATCCATTACCGTATTCTCTAATAAAAATATGTATGCAGGTGAAACTGATAAAAGACTAAGGCCATTATAACATATACCCCAATATCAGACAACTCAATTTCAGCGGAAATCTGTGCCAGCACAGTCATTGCAGAAATAAGATTACAGAAATAAATTTGCAAATTTGCAGATATTTAATAATTACTGTTGCTTTTTCCGCCAAAATATGCTATCCTAAAAGCACGGGGCATTAGCGCAGTTGGGAGCGTGCCACACTGGCAGTGTGGAGGTCACGGGTTCGAATCCCGTATGCTCCATTTTCAGAAAAGCCGCAGACCGGGGATTTTCCAGTGAAATCGAAGGTTTGCGGCTTTTTGACGTTTTCTTTCATCTATAGAAGTTCTGAGATTTCAGGGTCGGACATTTTTGCAGTATCCACATTTTCCTTTGTGAGACAGGGGCAGGGGCAAACTGTTGGAACAGGTCATCAATAATTGTATAAACAAGCGATATAAAAAGTGCCTTCGCCACCTTACTGATTCCATGTCCGTCTGGCGGCAGCCTTTCCTACTATAAGGTAAAAAGTAAAACTACAATTTCTAAGACAACCAAAATCAGCAGAACATACAGCAGTACCGGCCAGGCGCAGACTCCCCCCGCAAGCAGCAGCATAACCACCGGAACCACATATTTCCGAGGATGATGCCACAGGTCGCTCTCAATCTTCCAGCCACGGATAGGATAAAACCACTCCAGAAGCACCGACAGCACCGCGCTCTGCAGAGCAAAGAAAACAGCACCGGCAATCATCAGGATAGTGACACTGCCGTTTTGTATCTGCCAGCTTAAGAGGAATATTACGTCCGCCGCCATATTACAGGAAAAGATAAACAGGCAGTATGGGATGCAAAAGCGTCGTTTCTGTCCGGGCAGGAAACGAACTGCCTGCTCCAGGTCACGGTCGCAGGACAGCAGGATACAGATGGGCGTATTTAAGGACAGAACCGCAAACCCTACCGGGATAACGGACAGTCCTGCCACTTCTCTTAAGAAATACGGCATTACAATGGCTGCGCACCACATCACCACAGTATTAAGCAGATAATTCTTATGGCAGCTCAGATAGCGGAAAAAATACCTCCACAGGGAGACCGTCTTCCTATGCCGGGTGTCATGGTAAGCTTCTCCATTGTAGTCTTTATCATAGCGGTCTTTATCACGGCAGTCTTTATCATGGCAGTCTTTACCATCATACTGTTTGCCAAGACAATTTCTGCCAAGATTATCTTTACCGAGGCAATCTTTACCACGATAAAACATACCACGGCCTTTCCTGCTCTCCCACGGATAAAAAACATACCCATCCGCCTTCCACAAAATCATGACGGCAGCCAGTCCATTCACGAGCAGCAGGCACAACAGCCCCGCCAAAAGCCCGCTCCCCATAAACAGTATTGCCGCCAATATGGCAGCGGCCCAGAGCACGCCCGCATACCAGTATTTTCTCAGGGAATAGACTGCGGCAGCCACAAGGACCGCATGAAGCATACTGATGACCATTCCTATCATCTCTATGGGCTTCCAGACCGAAACAGCCAACACGACCGCCAGAAGCAGCCCTGTCTTTGTGAGTACCGTGTAGGCCCCCAACGCAGCCACATAGGAGAAGACAAACTCCCGGTCATGTTGCGGCAGCATCAGCATAGCCCTAAGCTCCACAGCGTTATCTTTAGAAGAAAGGGCCTGCCACATCACGCCTGCAGTAAAGGTACTTATCATCAGGATCCGCACAGAGGCCCCAATCTGCACCTGAAAGCCTGCAATATACAGCCCCCAAAATATAATCACATCCATCAAAAGCGTCCGGGGGAGCCGTTCATATTTTGCCCCAAACAGTTTTTTTACAAATGCTTTACCTGTCATTTTCATCATGCAGAGCCTCCCTGATATCAGCGGCATTGATCTGCCCGCCTTCAAAAGTCTGCCGGATCTTACCGTCCTCCAGGACAAATACCCGGTCAGAGGTCAGCGTGATGCTCTCCAGGATGTGGGAGGAAAACAGCACAGTCCCATGCTCCTTATAGCCCGAAATCTGCTGGTACAGATATTCCGTGCTTTGGAAATCCAGACCGTTAACCGGCTCGTCCAGGAGGAGCAGTCCGGGCTTCAGGGCAAAAGCTGTGATCAGAAATGCTTTTTTCCGGTTCCCGGTTGACAGCTCCCTTAACAGGGTATCTGTATATTCTTCAAAACGGAAACCATGTACCAGCTCCGATACATCCGGCACACCCTTCCCATAGGCGGCGCATACATAGGCCAGGTATTCCCGGAAAGTATAATACGAAAAGGAATTGTCCTCGGCAAACACCGTATAGCGGCAAAGCTTAAAATCCTGCTTCCGGAAATCCACAGGAGCGCCACGAAAGCAGATACCGTCTGAGCGAAAGGTCGGGAGCAGTCCGGAGAGCACCTTCAGAAATGTGGTTTTCCCGGCTCCGTTCAGCCCGATCAGACCTGCCACTTTATGCTCCGCTAGCTCAAAAGAAAAATCTGAAAGTACCATTTTCTCGCCGCTATACCATGATTTCCTGCGCCTCATCGCACATGGAATCAGGAGTTGGCTCAGTCGCCCTTCTGAGTCTGCATTGTACCATGCACTTAAGCGTTTCACAGTCAGGAGCGTTTCTCTCATCTTACCTTCCCCCTTTGCCGTCCTTTTCTTTTTTCCATGCCGTATATGCGGAATACAGGAAGACACCTGCCAATACCAGATAAAGCCCCATCATGGGAAGACTTCCGGATACCCCGCACACAATGGCTGCAACCAACCATATCAGGCCTATCATTCCGCGAATATAAATATGGCGCATTCTCTTTTCCTCCATCCTCTCTTTCCTTTATGTATGTATCGTGCCGCTCGCCATGCATGCGGGAATAACTATCGCGATTCCGCCAGAGCGATTCTATAAATATCCGCCTGTTCCCCGTCAAATTCAAAACCTCGCTCATAGACTCCGCCATTCCGGATGATTGTTTTTACCGAAGGTTCATTCTTCCTCTCCACGGAAAGATACAGCTCGGTCATCCCGGCCTTCTCTGCAACACCCAATAACTGCCGCAGCATTTCTGTAGCAAAGCCTTTTCTTCTTTCCGACGGCCGAACGCTGTAACCGCAGTTGCCCATATCCTTCAGAAAGTCGTTCAGCGTATGCCTTAAATCGATGATTCCCACAATTCTATCCTGATCGTCCACGGCAAAGAATGTGTCCGTTATAACCCAATCCGGATTTACAGTTTCCTCTTTCGTATTCGCGTCTACGGATCTGCACCATTCGTTATAATCATCCGTTTTGTCAAATAACTCACTTCCGTTAATAACGAATTCCCCATGATCGAAAAATTCCTGCTTGAATGCTGCTGCCTGTTTCTTCACTGCCTCTGCCAGTCTCACAAATCGAATCATTTTTATTCTCCTTTTATTCTCCTAAAATACCGATTGTATGCGATGCTCTTGTTATAAAAATGCTGCCTTTTCACAGTCCCTTATCCGCTAAGATAAAGGAAATTATCTGTGCAGCCATAATCCGGACAATCTGTAATTCGTCTGCATAAATGGCTTTATTTCAGAGAGCGTTTTAATAAACAGACCACGAAAAACGCCTTCCTCCATCCATACATCGACAATATTGAATAGTACGCATAATAGAAAGAAAACGAAGCCTGTATTTTTGATCTGCGAGCCAGTCAAAGAAAAGCTGCTGATATATATTTCTAAATGTGCAGGATTGCCCTGCAGAATAAAAATCGCTAATTCCAACCCAAAAGAAACAGCAAAGCAGACGCTTCCCAATACCAGCGCCAATAAGATAATCCCAACAACTTTATGGAGCACATTTTCTCCA
>CAJTSY010000137.1 GCA_910578995.1 uncultured Acetatifactor sp. | reverse complement strand
GGCTCCCGATATTGTTCCATAAGACGCTCTGTCCGCTCCCCGGATACCTCCCCTGCCGCTCCCCTGTCAGAGACGACTTTCAGAAACATCATCTGATGAGGTCCGAAAAATAAAGAACCTGCCTGATAGATTGCCGCCGCTTCCATATCATAAAGGGCCCCCGGCGGAACAGACTGCCTGCCGCACGAACCGCTGTCCGAACCATCCTCTGCCCGATTCCATACTGCCGTTCCCGTCACAATGGACGCTTCGTGAAAATCGTGGCGATACAGCATATCCGGATAAAAAGTCCTCCCTGTCGTCTGTTCCGTAATCTGATTGCAGAGAAAAATGCCCTCCGCTCCTTCGCCCCTGGCACAGATGCCCACATTGAGAAGAATGTCAGCCTGCGCCGGAGGGTATCCCCCGCACACGCTGCCCACTGCTGCCGCAGCAGCAATCTCCCCCACGCCGGTAATCGTCAGCCTGATCCCCGCCTCCTCATTATCAAACTCCTGCAGCCATGTATTTTTCGGATTCCTTACCAGTCCGAACTCCCTGATCAGGGGATGCGCCTCGCAATATAAAGCAGTGAACAGATAGATCATCCCTGTGTTCCTCCCAGCCCAGCCTACATTCTGTCTCTCTTATTTTATAGGCTCTGTGGCTTCCAGTCAACAAATCTTTTTCTATCCGGCCGCTCACCGGCACTCACTTAACAGCAATGCCGCACTCCCGATATAATCTGCCCCTCTCTTCCTCGTCCGTTGCAGCAAGCCGGGCATCCTCCGTCCGGCCATCTGCCAGAAGCTTCTGCATCAACGCGCCCAGATGTTTCTCTCCCTGCTTTACGCCCTGTTTCATTCCTTTTTTCTCAGCGTTCTTTTTAATATCATTCAGCGCTTTGCACACATCTGCTTCCTCCTCTCCTGTCTCCTTGTTTAACGTATACTCCAGGCAGTCTGTAATATCCTTTATCCCCGTACAGACATCGATGACATCCACTGCACTCTTTGGTACCCTGCTGAAATATTCCCGATTCTCCAGAATATATCTCTCATACTTTTTTCCGGATCCGGTATGCTTCATAATCCCCAGCACATACTTCAGAACCGAATCCATCTTCTCCAAAGCCTCCTCCGGAATACGGCGCATATAAATCAAATGTACCCTGTGATCTTCAAATAAATCCTTCAGCTTCCCCGGCAGGAAGTCCGTCTCTGCCATATCCCCCAACGACAGAGGACGCTCCCACCTCTTTCTCCCCCAGTACAAAGTGAGGTTCAGCACCGGCAACAGCCTGTCTTCTTTCCGGTACGCATACTTGAAGTCATCCTCTGCCCCATACTTTGCTCCCATTGCCCGGTTCTTCTCCTGTATCTCCTCGATCTCTGTCCTGTATACGAGACTGTCCAACTCCATCAGACGCCACGGAAAAGTAAGGTTCACCGTCTCCTGGTTTTCCAATCCCAGATAAAAACTGCTTTTGCAGGTCTGAACCCTCCTCATGTATACTTTTGTGTCTTCAGCAGTATCCTGACGGTGAATACACCGTTTTCCGCGCTGAATTCCACATCTCCCCCATTACTTTTCACGGAATGGACAATGCTGAGAATCCCGGTACCTCTGCCTTTCCTGCGCACAGGAAGGCCCTGCCGGAATGCCACCTCCCCGGAGCAGGGATTGCTGATCCGTACGGCCAACTTTCCCGTCCTGGGCCGTATAAACTCCCATTCCTGCCGTGCTCCTCCAATACACAGCCGTTTATGGCATTTTCAAGGGCATTCCCAAGCACTGTGATAAAACCCGATCCTGAATCCCGGTTTCCTCCGGTACCACAGCATCACAGCTGACCCTGATCCCCTTCTGCTCAGCCTGCCGTATATAGATTCCCAGGATATTGTTTACCGTCCTGTTTTCACAGAGCCGCCCGGGCAGTTCCTCCCCGTACTCCTTATCCCGCCGTTCCAGATAAGCCAAAAGCGTCTCCAGTTCCCCTTTTCTCACATACTCTGCCACCATCAGGTCATGATGCCGGATGTCATGATGATAGCGCTTTGCACTTTCCACCTGCTCCTGCAGGAGCGCCAATTCCCTTCTCAGCATCTCGTTGTTGAGGGCAGCCAGTTCCGCCTCCTGTCTGTCGCTGATTTCCTGCTGCATCAGATACAGGGTGTAAAGCAGGATCACATGGATCAGCATAAGCATGACGCAGAAACACAGAAAAAGAACCTGTTCCCTGACTTCCCGGAGCAGAACCTGCACCGGCTGCGTGGCATAATACACCATCAGGAGATTTCCCCCAAGAGCCACCATGCAGATGCCTTTCCACTGGCTTTTCAGATTATCCGCCATTTCCCGGTATATCCTGCGGAACCACCGTCTGTACACGCAGGTCAGCACAACCATATAGAAGCCCCTGGTTGCCACATCCGCCCACGGATTGCTGTCAAAAAAATCCGTGTAAGGGCCAGTCCCGTAAACAGCATAAAAAACAGAATGTAAATCTGCCGGCAGAGATTGTACAGGCACTGAAAGACGTATCACTGCTCATGAGAAAAGAGAAAACCGCAGATTCCACAAACAGCACTGTCGTGGAACCTGCGGCATAGCTTTCCGCATCCAAAAGAACCCAGGCCGTCCCAATGGCGGTCTGGGCCAGAATATAGGCTCCGTAATACATCCATGTCCGTTTCCACGAGTACCTGGGCCTGTCCAGGCATAAAAACAAAGCACAGAAGCTTGACACCTTCAGAAAATTCCGGATCACGGACAATAACGGCGTCACACCAAAAATCATTCGCAAATCCTCCTACGCATTATTGCTGTTTTTCAGTCCCGCAGTAATACCGAAAATAACTCTCTCTAAGCTGCTGGTAGGTTCCCCTGGGCAGAAAGATTGCCCTGCCGATATCCAGAACGGCCTCTCTGGCGTTCAGACTGTCCACATGCTCCGGATTGACAATATAGGCAGCTCCCTGGCCGCCGCCATTCCCGTCTTCTCCGGCATGTAGATATCCAACAGCACCAGATCCGGCGGCTCCTTCTCCTCAGCCCATTTTACCAGTTCCCGGGCGCTGGTAAAAAACTCCGCCCTGAACCTGTGTCCCGGACGCTTCCGGCTATACACTGCCAGCATCTCCTTTAATTTATCCAGCTATACCTTCTCATCATCACACACTGCAATCCGACAGACCTCATCCATATGTATTCCATCCCGTCCTCATTTGAAAAATTCATGTCCCCCGTGCTGAAAAAGATACGTCAGTTTCCTGTCAAACCACAGCACCTTGCTGCTGTCCGCATATTTCCTCGCAACAAAATACAGAGCCCCCTGGGAGATATCCTCCCCCATCAGGGCCCTCTCCACCGCGCTGACTGTCTCCTCGCTGACATGCACCCTGTAATAGCTTCCGTTGGATACCGGGGAGAACTGCGAGACCCCCTTTTCCCTCTGGAACACCACCTCTGACACAGTATCCGGAAACAGACCACTGTTCATCCGGTTCAGCACCACATTTGCCACCAGAAGCTTCCCGTCCTCGTCCTCGTTTCCGGCCTCCGCCTCCACAATCCGCTGTAATACTTCCAGATCCGTGTCCGACAGGTCATAGAGATAATGCTGTTCCACCACAAGAAATGCGACGGTCCTCTGTCCCGACACCGCCACATCCGCAATTCCCAGCCCCTTCCTCCCGCTGTCGGCAGCAGGACGCGCCTTTCCCGCCCACTCCTCCTCCAGTTCCCACATTCCCAGCCTCAGATCCTGCATGGGCTCGTGGGACATTCTGACAGCATCCGCTCCCCGCACGCACATGACACATGCCATAAGAAGAAAACTCAACAGCATCAAGAGGCCTACCGCTTTTTTATACATACCTTTCAGTCCTTTCTCAACCGGACATAACAATCTTTCTTAAAGCCTGTCCGTACTATCAATATATGATGAAAGTCCTGAAAATATATCTGCCTGTCTGCTGTTTTATGCCGGAATGTCCTTTTTTATTTCTCCGAGAAATTAATAAAGCTGATATTCATATTCACATAGCCCACGATCCCGTCCACCGAACCCTCGAAATCATACTGCCACATGGAAAACTTGTAGGGGTAATCAGGAATGTCCGCAGCCTGGGACAGCCACACGTCATATGCGGTCAGCTTGGACATGTCGATCTCCTTGATCAGCCACTCCTTGTTGCCGTAGATCATGGTCTTCCTCCCCGATTCGGCGATTGTGTCCAGAAAAGCCTTAGCAATGTCCGTTTTCTCCGCTTTTGTCAGGCTCTCCGTCCTGGCGGTGTCATTCTCCACCAGTTCCATATCGTAAGCCACCGGATAAGTGATCTGGTACTCGCCCAGATTGGAGATCACCATGTTGGCTTCCTCTATGGCTTCGTCAGTAGTGACAGCCTGGGAGTAAAAATACACCCCCACTTCCAGCCCGGCATCCGTGGCCCGCTTGATGTTATCCGTAAAATACTCGTCCAGGATCAGCTGGCCTGTGCCGTAGCCCCTGGCCCCCAGGCGCAGCATGACAAAGTCGATCCCGGCCTTCTTCACCTTTACGAAGTCCACGTAATCCTGATACTTTGAGATATCCACCCCCACATAGGAGGTCTTTTTCCCGTTCTCGTAGTATTTCATCAGGTCAGACTGGCAGACCAGCTTTGTGAAGTCATATTCATGCTTGGGCAGATAGGGACTGATCAAAACCCATTCCTCCGTACCGTCCGCATATTCCACAAGCGTATGCTTCCCGTCGGTGGAAGGGTCCGCCTCCTCCGGCTCCGGGGTGGGCGTGGGTTCCGGGGTGGGCGTGGCAGTGGCCTCAGGATACATATCCCAGAAGTCCAGGTCGTCCGGGTGCAGTCCGTCGCTGTTCACCAGTTCATCCGTCTCCGGATACAGAATCACCGGGGACTCCGGCCTGGCCGCAGCCTGCACGGATTCATTCTGCCTGGCCTGTGCGGCGGCATTCCCCTTCTGATTGTTGTTCAGAAGCAGCACCGTAAGCAAAACCACCCCTACAAAGGCAGATACCGCCACAATGGACATGACCACCGTAAGCGTCATATTGGAATTGTCATCAAAATCATTGGGCATTTTCATCGCTTAAGTCTCCTCCCGTCTTCACCCTGAAAGCCCCTTTCTGCCGCCTGGCTTCTACAGCCTGACAATACACTTCCTCGGGCATTTCTCCGCGCAGGCTCCACAGCCCGTACATTTCTCCTGGTCGATAGCCGCATGGAAATCCGTAACCTTTACCGCCTTGGAAGGACAGTTACGCATGCACAGGCCGCAGCCAATACAGGCCGCCTGGCAGGCTTTCATGGCCACAGGCCCCTTATCCGCAGAACTGCAGGCAACCGCATATCCGGCACTGTATGGAATCAGGGAAATCAGATGCTTCGGACATGCCTCCACGCACTTTCCGCAGGCCTTACATTTTTCCTTATCCACAACGGCCACCCCGTTTACAACATGGATGGCGTCAAAAGGACATGCCTTTACACAGCTTCCGAAGCCCAGGCAGCCGCTGCTGCAGGACTTGGGACCGCCCCCGGGTACAAATGCCATCATCCGGCAGTCCTCATGGCCTGTATACTCGTAATCCTGCTTTGCCTTCTCACAGTCTCCCATACATGCCACAAAAGCCACTTTCCGTTCCGTGGAACTCGCCTCCACCCCCATGATGGCGGCAATCTTGCTGCCAACTGCCTCTCCGCCCACAGGACAGGCGTTCACGGGCGCCTCCCCCTTCGCAATGGCCGCCGCCAGTCCCGAACAGCCGGCAAAACCGCATCCTCCGCAGTTATTTCCCGGCAGGCAGGCCAGCACGGCCTCCTCTTTCTCGTCCTTTTCCACCTTAAACCGGATTCCGGCAACCCCCAGAAACAGACCCACAAAAATGCCCACCACGCCTACCACTGCCGCGGCAGATAGAATTCCTGTTACACTCATCCGTCCAGCTTCCTTTCTATTTATAGTTCCGCATGTATTATTCCGCTGCCTTTGCTGCGGAGATTTTCCGGCCGCACAAATACGCGTCCGTAAATTCTCCCGGCACCGGAACAATACTTGCTGTTTATAGTTCCGCATGTATTATTCCGGTGCCTTTGCTGCGGAGATTTTCCGGCCGCACAAATACGCGTCCGTAAATTCTCCCGGCACCGGAACAATACTTGCTGTTTATAGTTCCGCATGTATTATTCCGACACCTTTTAAACCTCACAGCAGCCCTGAAAATCCGCAGAAGGCAATGGCCATGAGCCCTGCCGTCAACAGCACGGTGGGCATCCCCTTAAAAGACTCAGGTATGTCATTGTACTCCAACTTCTCGCGGATTCCGGCCAGGATCACAATGGCAAGGCAGAATCCCGCCGCAGTGGCAAAACCGTTCACGATTCCGGTCAGGATTCCATATTCCTTCTGTACGTTGGTGATGGCCACGCCAAGCACTGCGCAGTTGGTGGTGATCAGGGGCAGGTACACCCCCAGCGCCTCGTACAGGGCAGGCATGGCCTTGCGCAGGAACATCTCCACAAACTGCACCAGGGCCGCGATGACCAAAATGAACACGATGGTCTTCAGGTACTCCACATGAAACCGAACCAGTACAAACTTATAGATCACACCAGCCACGGCGCTGGCTATGGTGATGACAAAAATAACCGCCGCGCCCATTCCCGCCGCCGTATTGGTCTTTCTGGATACCCCCAGGAAAGGGCAGAGCCCCAGGAACTGGCTCAGCACCACATTGCTCACCAGAGAAGAGCCGATGAGCAGGACAAGCAGTTCTTTTACATATTCCAGATTCATTTATCTTCCCTCCTCGCCCGTTTTCTCTTTTGATGCGTTCTCATCGTAAAAACGTTTCGTACAGCCCTTGCTGTCCTTACAGTTCATGCAGTCCTCGCTGCACCCGGAACCGATCTTTTCGTAGGATTTTCCCTTTTCCTTCCTGCGCGCTTTTATGTAATTCTGCAGGGCGACCAGGGCCGCCAGGACAAAGAACGCCCCCGGCGCCTGTCCGAAGATCCGGATGGGCTCCACGGATCCGGGCAGAACGTCAAGCCCGAATATCTGTCCGGCCCCCAGAAGCTCACGCACCACGCCGATACAGGTCAGGGCAAAGGTGAATCCCAGACCCATCCCCAGGCCGTCAAAGAAAGAAGGCACCACCGGGTTGGAATAAGCATAGCTCTCCGCCCGCCCCAGGATGATGCAGTTCACCACGATCAGGGGAATGTAGACGCCCAGGGACTTGTTCAGGGAGGGGATATATGCCTCCAGAAGCAGCTGCACAGCCGTCACAAAGGACGCTATGATCACGATAAAGCCGGGTATGCGCACCCTGTCCGGTATAATGTTCCTAAGCAGCGCTATAATCATATTGCTCAGCGCCAGAACCACCGTGGTGGTAAGCCCCATCCCCAGGCCGTTTACCGCCGAGGTGGTGACAGCCAGCGTGGGGCACATGCCCAGCATCAGCACAAATGTGGGATTTTCCTTTACCAGTCCGTTATAAAGCCTCTCTCCTGCCTTATTCATTTCCTGCACCTCCTTCCCGCAAAGACTGCGCGGCTTTCAGTCCTCCGTTTACCGCATCGGTGACAGCCTTTGTGGTGATCGTGGCACTGGTGATGGCATCCACCTCATTTTCGGCGGCGGCGCCTGCCTTGGTATAGACAAAACTGTCCACTTTTCTGTCATGGAACTGGGGAGCCAACACCTCAGGAGCCAGCATTCCCAGTCCCGCCGTTTCCGATATCTCCAGAATGGATATGTCGTTCAGTGTTCCGTCCATGGTAACGCCCAGGTACAGTACTATAATGCCCCCATACCCCTGAGTTGACGTGGACTCCAGCACATATCCCAGCATGGCTCCGTCGCTGCCCAGGGCCCGGTACACACTTCCGATCCTTACTCCCATGCCGGAAAGTTCCTGCTGCAGGTCCTCCCCCGGCGCGTACTCCATCTTCTCGAAAGAGGCCGCCTCCTCAAACACGGCCGCGCAGGCTTCCTGTACGGCCTTCTCCTGCTGGATCCGGATGGGCTCCTTCGTCAGCTCGTTCACCATGCCCAGCAAAAAGCCCGCTATCAGCGTGATGGCAAACAGGATGCCCGCTTCTTTCAGCATTACGGTGATGTCGCTTTTATTTTTCATGGCGCGCTCCCCCCTTCCTGTGCCCGAAGGCCGTGGGCATGGTGTACTTTTCGATCAGGGGCACAAGCAGGTTGCCCAGGATGATGGCATAGGACACCCCTTCAGCCCCGGGGCCGAAGATCCGGAAAATTCCCGTCAGCAGTCCCAGTATGATGCCGAAAACGTACTGTCCCTTTATGGTAATGGGCCTGGTCACATAATCCGTCGCCATAAAGAACGCCCCAAGCATCAGGCCGCCTCCGGAAAGCTGAGCCGCCAGATAAGCCGGATCAAAACCATGTCCGCCGAATATTCCGGCAAACAGGGCAAAGGTCACTATGTAGCTGCCCGGAATGCGCAGGTCTATGACCCCCAGCAGAAGCAGGAAACACGCTCCCAGGACAATGGCGATCACGGAAGTCTCCCCGATGGTTCCCGCCGTATGGCCTGTCACCATGTCAAGCAGTCTGACGGATTCCCCTGCCTTCAGCGCCGCAAGGGGTGTGGCCCCGGTATAGGCGTCGCAGTCGAAGGCCGTCATTGCCGTGGGAAATGAAATCAGCAGGAAACACCTGCCTGCCAGTGCCGGATTCATAAAATTCTGTCCCAGGCCCCCGAAAAGCATCTTCACCACGAGGATGGCGAATATCCCGCCCAGGGCGGCCATCCACAGGGGAATGGACACCGGAAGGTTAAGGGCCAGCAGCAGTCCTGTCACCACCGCCGAAAGATCCGTCACAGTCAGCCTGTTTTTATACAATCCGAAAAAATACTCTGTAAGAACCGTACTCCCCATGGTCACCATCATGACCGCCAGGGCCCTTGGGCCGAAATTATAGATTCCGAAACCGGCCGCAGGCATCAGCGCGACCACAACGGCAAGCATCACTCCGTTTGTGGCCATCCTGGAACGGATATGAGGATTGGATGATACTTTATACAATTCGCTCATGGCTTCTCTCCTAAAATTTAGTCCGCATCCGACAGATGCTTTTTCTTTTCCGTACTCTATTTCTTTTTCTTTGCCAACAGAATCTTCCTCATGGACTTGATCTGCTGTGTCAAAGGCCTCTTGGCGGGACATATGTAACTGCAGCAGCCGCATTCGCAGCATTCCATGCCATAGTTTGCCAGAAACGCCTCCTCGTCAAAATGTTCCGCGTAATCCGCCAGCCTGCTGGGCACCACCCTTCCCGGACATACTTCCACACAGCGGCCGCAGTTGATGCAGGGGCCCGGTTCCATGGCGGACACCTCGTCCCTTGTCAGCCCCAGGAGCGCAGTGGAAGTTTTGGTGGACGGGACATCCAGGCCGAACATGGCAAAGCCCATCATGGGACCCCCGCAGACAATCTTCTCGGGCTTTTCCTTAAATCCCCCTGCCGCCTCCAGAATTTCATTATAACTGGTTCCTATGCGCACACGAAAATTGGCCGGATTTGCAACCGCATCCCCTGTGACCGTGACGATCCTCTCCATCAGGGGCCTGCCTTCCATGACGGCCCTGTACACCGCCACCATGGTATCCACATTGTTCACCACACAGCCCACGTCTGCGGGAAGCATGGTGGAATTGATCTTCCTGCCGGTAACCGCAAAAATCAGCTGCCGTTCCCCGCCCTGGGGGTATTTTGTCTTCAGGGCCCTGACACTGATCCTGGTCTCATTTATGGTCAGCTGTCGCAGCAGGGAGATACAGTCCGGCTTATTGTCCTCCACGGCCAGAATGCCATGGGCATTGGGAAACAGTTTCAGGATAATCTTCAGTCCCCCCACCAGCTTCTCCGGCTCCTCCAGCATCCGGCGGTAGTCCGAAGTCAGGTAGGGCTCGCATTCCGCACAGTTGGCTATCACATAGTCGATCTTGTCCGGTTCCTTCGGCGAAAGCTTTACATGGGTGGGAAAACCTGCTCCCCCCATGCCCACGATTCCGGCCTCTTTTACGGTCTCGATGATTTCCTCCCGCTTTATCCCGTCAGGAGATGTCCGGGTCCGGAATCCCACATCCTCATACAGGCCGTCGTTTTCCACAACAATGCTCATGACCATGTCGCCCGCAGCCACCCGCCTGGGCTCGATGGCCTTCACCGTGCCGGAAACCGATGCATGCACAGGCGCAGAGACAAACCCTCCTGCCTCCGCGATTTTCTGCCCTGCCAGAACCCTGTCTCCTTTGGCCACTATGGCTTTGGCAGGCGCCCCGATGTGTTGGGACAGGGGATAAACCAGTTCCTTCCCCGGCAGAACCTCCCCAATGGCCTTATCCTTTGACAGGTCTTTTCCGTCATAAGGATGGATTCCGCCTACAAATGTCAATTTTGCCATTTCTCTTAAGTCCTTTCCCA
>CAJTSY010000136.1:8988-10470 GCA_910578995.1 uncultured Acetatifactor sp. | reverse complement strand
GCAAATGCGCCCCCCGCGGCCGCCATGAATACAATTTTCTTTTTTCCGGAACCGCTCTCCTTCCGGGAAATATCCGCCTTTTCTTCACGCTTCTTTTCTCCGCTCTCCTTTCCCACGCCCTTCTTTTCTTGGCTCTTCTTTCCTTCGCTCTTATTTCCTTCGTCCTTCTTTTCTTCGCTCATTTTTCCTTCCTCCGCGGCTCCGACATCTGCGGCATCCTTTGCGCCCGGTGAACCTGTTCCCCCCTGGGGGGCGCCGTCTCTGCGCGTATTACGGACAGGCCCGGCTTTTTTCCCGGCTGCCTTCCCCTGACTGTATTCCGGCTGCCCCAGCACTACAGCGCTCATCGTCCTGTCAAATTCATCCGCTCCGGGCTCCTCCTGTGCAGTCCGGACCTCCTCCGGCTGCCCCGAATCCGTGTAAAATCCGCGCACATCCGCATAATCTGTATTTCCCCCATTCTCCTCTATACTGTCCTCCAGGCCCTGCAGAGCGGTCTCCAGATCCGTCATAAAGCTTTCCGCGGAATCATATCTGTCCTCCGCCCGGTACGCGCAGGCCTTCAGCACCGCCTTCTGCAGCGCCCCGCTGCCGCCTACCGGAGGAGGCAGCTCTTCCCCGCCTATGCGCCTGGCCAGGGCATTCTCCCTGTCACTGTACTGGATCGGTTCCGGGTAGGGGGGCAGGAAGGGCAGCCTGTTGTTATTCAGGTATCTGTAGAGGACGATTCCCAGGGAATAAATATCCGCGCCGAATCCGTATTTCTCGCCCTTGTAAACCTCCGGCGCCATATAGCTGTAGGTTCCCTTCCTGGACATGGCTGATACAGTCTTCTCCGCCACCCTGGCCACACCGAAGTCCCCCAGCTTGTAGTTTCCGTCCCTGGACAGGAAGATGTTTTCCGGCTTGATATCCCTGTGGAGGATTCCCCGCTTCCTGCAGAGTGTGAGCGCCCTGCACAGATCCACGCCCAGAACCGCCACATCCCTCTCCGTAAGCGGCCTTTCTGCCACAGCGGCCTGCAGGGGCGTGAGCAGTTCCATCCGGATCAGGATATCCCATCCCACTTCCCCCTCCCTGGGAACCACCATGTGGTCTTCGTAACTTACAATATTGCTGTTTCCCTTCAGGGAACTCATCAGGGCGAACTCTGCGGCCAGATCCTCCACAAAGCTTTTGAAATAATTTGTAACACTGGCGTCATCCATGCCTTCTTCCCTTGCGGCTGCCAGATCCGCCGAAGAACCGGGTATGGTGATCACCTTGAGGGCAGCTTCGTTTACCACGCCGTACTCTTCCCGGCGTATCCTGTATACTTTTCCGAAACTCCCCTCCCCCAGCAGATCCACATTTTCCCAACCGGGCCAGGTATTTATCTCATTCATAGTCTAATCTCCGCTTTCCTGTATATTTACAATTCCCGGACGGACGGCGCTTCCCGGCGCAGTCTGTCATCTGTCATACACCTGTACGGCAATCACC
>CAJTSY010000136.1:0-8888 GCA_910578995.1 uncultured Acetatifactor sp. | reverse complement strand
GACGGCGCTTCCCGGCGCAGTCTGTCATCTGTCATACACCTGTACGGCAATCACCGTCACATTGTCCCGGCCGCCCTTTTCCAGCGCCGCCTCCACCAGTTTATCCGTCAGGGAACAGATACTGCCCGCCTCATTCATAAGCGCGCATATCTCCATGTTCGAGAGCATGTCCGTGAGTCCGTCACTGCACAGCAGGTACCTGTCCCCCTCCCGGATTTCTCCCTTGGCAATATAAGGTTCCAGCACCATCTCCTCCGGCGGTATGCCCAGATGCTGGGTAAGCCTGGGCCTGCGTCCCGCAATGCCCTGTCCCTGCAGGAAGGCCGCATCCGTGTGATCCACGGACAGCTGCAGCAGCTCCCCGTTTCTCAGCCGGAAAGCCCTGCTGTCCCCCAGGTTCGCCACATAGGCGTAATTTCCGGAAAACAGCATCATTACCGCGGTGGTTCCCATGCGGGAGGCCTTCAATTCCTCTGCGCGTCCGCACACAGCCCTGTTCATGGCATCCAGAAGGCTGTTCAGGCAGTCCCTGGCCGGAAGCACATACCCTGACAGTTCCTCCCGTTTCTCCACGGCGGTTTTCGCCGCCGCATAGGAAGCCTCCTCCCCGAACTTTTCCCCTCCCATTCCGTCAAATATGCCGAAGACCACTTCCCCGGAAAGAGGGGCTTCCAGCGATACGGAAGCCTTAAGCCCCTTGTTCTCCACCGGAAGAATCCGCCCGGCAAAATAAAAATTATCCTCATTGTTGACACGCACCCTGCCTATATTACAGTTACAGGCGGACTCAATCCGTAATCCCATACCGGTCACCCCCCAGACGATTTATATCGCCGAAATCATGCTCTGCAGGGCGGCATCTTCGTTTTCCGCCTCTGCAGCAGCCTGTACCATCAGAGCCGCAAGATTCTGAATCATCTCCGTCAGTTCCGTCATCTGTGCACCGGCGTTCAGGAAACTGGCCACAAAGGCCTCCTGCGCCGTCCCCTTCCACAATTCCTCCAGGCTCATCACCATCACCCTCATCTGACGCATGATTTCCTGGTCCTCTTCCCCTATCGCAGCCAGGCTGGCCGCACGGCTGCGCATATCCTCAGGTCTCATCTCCAAAAGTGCCATTTTTCCACTCCTTTTTATCCATCCAAAATATTCTGCATACAGAGCCCTATCAGGTCTTGTCAATGACCACCTTCGTCAGCTTGGTGTACTTTACATCGGACATGTTTTTCGTGGTGCCGCCCCAGGGATCGATCACCAGGAAGTCACTTATCTTCAATTTCTTCGGGTCAGCCGTGGGCTTTACGCCGATGATGGTGACCGCATGGGGCTGGGACTTCCCGCTGACAGGATGTTTGCCGTATATGGTGCACACCTTTCCCTGCTGCAGCTGTGAATAGGCCGCCGAGAGCATGCTCTGATTGCTTCCCGTCACCTGTTTGGACCCGGGCCATTTACATCCGCTGCTTCCCCAGTTCGATTTGTCCAGGGGCTTGATCGTGGTCTTTCCGTCGTTGATATTTCTCGTCATGGCCCATGCTGTGCCCGTACATGCATATTCGCTGTACTTTCGCTGGTCCAGCGCAAATTTATCCACATTCTTCACCACATCATAGGTTCCCTTCACCGTCACAGTCTTGCCGCTTGCACTCTTGGTCTTTATGGATGTCTTTCTGTCCATGTTCTTCCCGATGGTGGTCTGCTTCGGCTTCGCGGCTGCTCCGGCCGACGCGGCGGCTCCTGACGCCGCTGCTCCGGCTGACACGGCGGCCCCTGCTCCTGACGCTACTGCCCCGGCTGCCCCTGCTCCCGACGCTACTGCTCCGGCTGCTCCCGCTCCTGACGCTACTGCTCCGGCTGCTCCCGCTCCTGACGCCGCTGCTCCGGCTCCCCCCGGCGCGGCATTGGCGGTGACGGCGCCAAATACCCCCGCAGCCCCGGTAAGCCCTGCAAGTCCCGCCACCGCGGCGGCAGCGGCAGCCACCGAAGGAATGGATGTCACTGTCTGCACTGTGGTGTCGCCGGAGCCAACCGCAGGGCCGGCCACGGTACCGCCGGGCGTGCCTGCAATCTTTCCCTGCAGGCTGCCGTTGGTCTCCACAGTCAGGTCAACCGCCTTTTGAATGGCGGACAAAATGGAGCCCATGCTCTCGCACTGCCTTTCCACCCATGCGGAAGTATGGAAATACTCTCCCCTGCCGCCGGAACCCACCACGCTCTCCATGGCGGAAAGACAGCCGTTCAGCCTGCCCTCCACCGTCCTGAGATGATTGCTGATCTCCTGCATCTCCTCTGCCAGACCACTGTATCTGGCCTTTATGCCACTCAGTTCCTCTGTTTGAAATAAAATCAATTGCTCTGCCATCTTCGTCTCCTATCACAGCATTCCTGCCAGCTTCGCATCCAGTTCTTCCATGCCCCGTATATAGTTCTCCACGGCGGAAACTTTCTGTTCCACATTTGCGGCCTCTGTCTCCTGCCTCTGCACCCACTCCTGAATTTTGATCCGGATGCTGTCCCCGCTGTTTCCCTTCCAGCAGGCGGACAGCTCCTCCTCCATTGCCTTTGCCCTGGCAGACAGCTCCCTGTACTGCTCGGCGATCCGGCTTATCTGGGCAAGACAGCCCCTGGCTTCCTCCGCCTGTATGCTTATGGATTGATTTTCCATTTACCCGCCTTCCTTTCTTGCTGTATCGTGCAGCTTTCCTCCCACATTATAGTTTCCCTGCTTCCGGCGGAAACTGCCCCTCCGGCAATCTCCCCGGCGATGGCTTCAGCCCTCCCCCGCCTCCGTCGGAAACTACAGCTCCCCGTCCTCCGGCACAGCCTCTTCTTCCTCTTCCGGCGGGGCTTCTATTCCCTCATACTCGTTGTCGCCAAAGGAGGTGGCCATCTCCTCATTTAACATTCCCTTTATCCTCTCCATCAGCTTTTCCCTCTCCACAGCCTCAAAGACGAGGTACTCATGCTCTGAATCGTACTCTGTACGGATCTCCGCGCATCCCCCCGGAAAGTATACAAAAGGCAGAAACCCGTTTTTCTCAAATCCCTCTATGCGGCTGACCTGGCAGAAACAGTGTTCCCCCCTGAGGGCCCGTACCAGGAATGCCCCATCCTCCTCACGCAGCCCCTGGGCGGTGAATTCCTGTACCTCCGCCCTGGCCGCACTGCTGCCCTCCAGCCTGCAGCGGGTGAAATGGAGCTTATTTTCCGGCAGCTGAAGGAAATCCTCCAGCAATTCCGTCCCCTGCGCTTCCGGATAGAGCACATAACCTCCGTCCGCCGCCACCAGGACCGGCACCTGCCCATTCCCCAGGTAGAAGGTCATATGCCCTGCTCCCTTCTCATCCCTCAGATCCACGGCAACCACGCCTGCACAGTCCGTACACAGATCCATCAGTTCGTCAAACTCCTCTGTCAGGCTCAGACCGCCTCCGAAATCCAGTTCTCCCGCCCCGCAGGCCTCCAGATCTTCCTCTGCCCGTCTGACAAACCCGGGATACGCCTCCGCTCCCATGCCGGCCAGCACATTTTCCACACCGTAAATGCCTGCCTTTTTCTTCAGCACCACGGAGTACAGCAGTGCCTCCGCGGTCAGTGAATATCCTTTTCTCATGTTTACACCCCTTGCGCGCTCTGGCGCACACACTAGTCAACGGCTGCCCTTTGTCTCCTCACTGTCCCAGTCCCGCCATGCCCGCTTTCAGGCTGGCATCGGTCTCAGCCATGGCATTCGCCGCCCTGTCCATAAACGCCGCATATTCTTCAATCATTTCCGAAAAAGAACTGATCACGCCCCGCATGTCCTGGAATTTCTCCACATAAGCCGCCTGGGCCTCGCCCTTCCACACATCGGAAAGCCCGTTGATAATCCCTGCCGCCCTCGCCATCGCCTCATCGTGGCTTGTACGCAGCAGCCGCAGCTGGTTTGCCTTTTCATTCAACAGCTCCGGCGTTACTTGAATTGCCGCCATCTCTCTTACCTCTCTTCCTTGTTTTGTGTACTCCAAAATATTCCTTTGCAGACGGGCCCCGACGCAGGCAACATCACCAGCCCGCCCCGCCAAGCCCCATGTCCACCGCCAGAACAATATCCCCGTTCCTGCCTCCTGCCTCCGCAAAAGTCTGATGGGAATTGACAAAATGCTTCGCCCTCTGCAGATAGAGTCCACAGCTTCTCCCATCATACTCCACGGAAGGATCCAGCTCATGAAGCGCCTCAAACATAAAAGCCGTCAGTCTGTCTCCCCTTATGTCCGGCGGAAATTCCACATCATAGGAGAAACTCTGCTCCCTGTCCGTAACCGTTATAATCACATTTTTCATCCTGCACCCCTCACACAGCCGGCAGCCTTATCCTTACGCAGTGCCCGCCGTCAAACAAATATCCGTCCCCGATTCCGGCCTCCGCCTCCCTCTCCTTATAGTCCAGGCCGCAGGTGCAAAAGCTGTAGGAATCGCCCCTGCCCCCCAGGCCAAGCACCTTACCGGAAGAAAGGATTGCCCCGATGAGGGGATCCGCCGTATTCCCGGCTATGTCATCCCTGCTCCCTGCCGCGATGACTATGACCCCCAGATTCTTCGCCTGCCTGCATATTCTCTCCATGGAAGACTTCGCGTGTCCGTCGGTTCCGCCGATCCATTCCCCTATGTCGTCTATCGCTATGATAATCTGTTCATAAGCGGCTGTGAATTCCTGTCCGGAAAAATCCTCCCCCGCTTCGTCGGCCTCCCTTCTTGCCCTGTTCCAGGCTTTCTTTCTCTCATTCAGCTCACGGATAATTTCCTCCAGTCCGGATATGTCCCCCGGACTGTCCTCCCGCACCGGTCCGGGAAACCATAACCTGTTCCCCTCACCACGCTTCCCAAGCCAGTCTGCCAGACCCCTGAGATACTCGCCCGCACCACTTTCCCCGGTTATCATAAAACAGTAATTCTCAGACAGGTCCACTGTGGCGGGAGCCAGATCCCCATATCTGATTCCAAGGGGAATACAGGATCTGGGCATCTGCCCTGTCTCCAGCTCCCGGAAAGAAAATTTCTCCGGCATGACAGGAATGGATCTGGGCCAACAGCCCTGCCGAGGGCCCTGCTCCCGGTTCTTCCAGGCCTCTGCCATGGACTCCGCCACAGCCCTGATTCCGGCGGTCTGCTTCGCCTCTGTCTCTTCCGCAAAAGGCCTGGCCGCCTGGAATTCCAGGGGCGGATTCCCTCTGGCAAAGCCCCTGCCCCTGACGGGCGGCAGGGATTTCCCCGACAGCCTCCCCACGGCATTCACATAATCCCCCTTTTCCGCCAGTTCAAAGGAAAGGGCGTTTTTAATGCCCGAGGCTATACGGAACCGGATGCCGCCGGGACCTGCCGCCGTGCATACCAGGTAGATTCCGTAGGATGCCCCCTGGCCCGCCACCGTCACCAGCAGGCGCTCCATCTCCGGATAGGTTTCGGTCAGGGCGGCCACATTGTCCACCGCCAGGAGAATGGCGGGCATGGGCTCCGCGTCTGTCTCCCTGTAGGAGGAGATGGAACTGACGCCCTGCTCTAAAAATTTCCGCTTCCTGGCCTCCATCTCCTCCAGGATAAGGGGAGCCGTCTTCTTAATCTTCTCCTCCTCGAAGTCCAGGGCCACTCCTCCCACATGGGGGAGGCTTTCCAATACCTTCATGCTCCAGCCCCCGCAGTCCAGGATGTACACCACGGCTTCCCCGGGGGAGAAGCACTGGCAGAGAGACCAGACTATTGTCTTCAGCATTGTAGTCTTTCCCGTGCCCGGCGCGCCGTAGATGGCCGTATGACCCTGCCCGGGCAGGTCAAGGTACAAAATCCCCTGGCTCTGGTTCTCCGGACAGTCGTACATCCCAACGGGAATCTTCATCCAGGGCCGCCCCTCCCCGGGCCAGGTTCTGCCGTCAAAGACAGTGCCTGCCTCCTCAAGCAGCCCCTCCAGAGAAAGCTTCTCCGGCAGGTCTTCCGGCCAGGGCCCCGGAAGCTTCTGTATCCCCTTCTCCCGGGCCACCTCCCGCAGGTAATCCCGCACGGCGGACAGTTCGTCCCTGTCCGGTTTTGCGGTCAGCGGCTCCTCCACGATCCGCGTCCTTGACCCGTCCATGGCCACCAGGCATATGGGGTTTGCCCCGCCATCCCCCGGCTCCCGGGAAGGCATCTCCCGGCCCCCGTAGGCCGCCCCGCTCCAGAAGGACTGGAATTCCTGGAATACCACATCCTCCCCCACCCGGATAAAGCCCCTTCCGGGCTGTGTGATGCGTGCTGCATCCGGGCGTTTGATCATCTCCTTGCTGTCCGCGGCATCCTGCACCTTCAGGCAGAGCCGGAAATTACTGTTGCTCTGGATCTGGTCGTCCACCACCCCGGAGGGCTTCTGGGTTGCCAGCACCAGGTGCACCCCCAGGGATCTGCCGATGCGGGATGCGCTGACCAGGCCCGCCATGAACTCCGGCTCCTCCTTCTTCAGCTCAGCAAATTCGTCCGCCACGATCACCAGGTGGGGCAGGGGCTCCTGCGCCTTTCCCTCCCTGTACAGCCTCTGGTATTTGTCTATATGGTTCACCTGGTATTCCTTATAGGCGTCAAATATCCGCTGGCGGCGCTTCATCTCCGCCTGCAGGGCGATCAGTGACCTGCCTATGCCGGAACTGATGTTTGTAATCTTTCCCACCACATTGGGCAGCTCCATCAGCAGGTTCGCCATGCCTCCTCCCTTGTAGTCAATGATGACGAACACCACGTCATGGGGATGGTAATTCACCGCCATGGAGAGAATCCAGGACTGCAGTGTCTCGCTCTTTCCGGAACCCGTGGTTCCGGCTACCAGCCCATGGGGGCCGTGGGCCCTCTCGTGGATGTCCAGGGAAAAAGTCCTGCCTCCCCCCAAAGAACCGATAGGAGTGGCGATGCTTTTATAGGGCAGATTTTTCATCCACCTCTCATAGGCATTCAGCTCCTCCACCCGCTTCACCCCGAAGCCCTCCAGGAAGCCGATGCCCTCCGGAAGCTCCGCGGCAGCGGCATAACCCTCCAGCTCTATGGCCGACATGGTCCTGCAGTAACTGTCAAAGCTCTGTAGGGTCACCGGCTCGTCCGGCGTGTAGATGAATTTGTTGTTGACCTTATCCTTCTGAAAACCGCAGGGTCCGTTATCCACATCTATAATAAACTGACAGCCATGGGGCAGGGAATACAGTTCATCGAACAGGAACAGGGTGCTGACCCCAAACGGCGGCTCGCCCTCGGCCAGATACTGCATGATCTCCTCGTTCTGCACATCCTCCCTGCTGCCCAGAAGGAAGATGTAATGGGGAGCCCCCTCCCTCTCCCGGCGCTCCCGCAGCAGGGGAAGAAAAGCTTCGCAGATTCTGTGAGCCTGCTGCCGCCCGAAAGCGAGATACCTCTCCTTCCCCCCATCGTCCCACACATGGGGCAGCCAGCGCAGGGAAGAGAACAGCTGCTCCTCCTCACTGCGGAATATCCCCACAATCTTCACATCGTGGAAGCTGTGGGCCGTGGTAAGGCAGACCAGCATATTGCGCACCTGTTCGGCCACCCGCTGCCTGCCGCCCACTATGCCCACCCTCTGGAAGCTGCGCAGATCCACCCTTGCCGGAACCTGGTCCACAATGGCGGTCTCCTCCACAATCTGGGCCGCAAGGAGCTCCAACCGGTCGTTTTCCATGGTAAATCCCTGATCCGCCCGGTACTTCACTTCCACGCACAGATTCTCATATCCCATCCCCAGCCTTACATGAAGGAAATCCCTGTCCCGGGCGGATCTCTCCCAGAGGCTGCGCTGAAGGTTTTCCAGGCTCTCCAGGCATTTTTCGGCAGGCGGATTCTCCTGGGAGATGATTTTCCTCTGCTTATCCGCCACAGCCTCTATCCTGGCCTTCTGCTCGGCTATGTAACGGCCGTACTTCTCCATCCGCTGTCTGTCGTAACTCTCCCTCCTCTTTTTCTCCTCTTTGGCAGCTCCCTTCTGGGCGGCGATGCCTGTCACCGGAGCCACCAGACTGGCGGCCCTGGCTGCCAGCAGTGCCGGCGACGCAAGCCCCCCTGTGGCCAGATTCGCCGCGAACATGGCCCCCGTTCCCACGGCGGAGGCAAACATCCCCCGCCTTATCCCCGTCTGGCCGCCGGCCTGGGGCGGGTTCGCCAACAGGATGGGCTCCGCCGGCAGCTCCTCCTGGGTTCTGGGAGAACGGCGGTATTTCAGCCCGCCGTCCTCCGCTGCCCTGGCCGCGCCTCCTATGAAGGCATCCCCGGGCCTGTACCTGATGTGCAGCCCTGTGCCCACATTTTCAAAGAGGAGCTCATTGTTCTCCAGAATGATATTGATATGCAGGATGGAAATCACATCCCCGGAGTGGACATTCGCCCGAACCACCCTGCGCCCGTTCACATACAGTCCGTAAGTGCTGCCCGAATCCTCCACCCGGAATACCCCCTCTCTGCAGTGGATCTGGAAGTGCTGTCCTGAGACATAAGGGTTCCTGATGCACACGTCATTGCTCTCCCTGCGGCCAAAGCGTATCACGCCGTCCAGGGGCAGGCACAGCCTCTCCCGGCTTAAACCCTCCCCGTCCGTCACATACAGGGCCGTCCCGTTCTCCGGATCCAGGGATATGAGAGACTCCTTCGGCACATTTTCCCTGGAAACGCCAATACCCCCTTTCCCCTGGACGGTCAGTTCACCTCTCCGGTTGCCCTTCAGTATGACCTGGCTGTTCCCCAGTCCTTTAATCCGTATATCATCCCTGTTTCCGGATCCTATGGTGAAGGTGCCCGGAAAATCCGCCCTGGCGCTGTACAGGGCATCCTGTTGGATAAACGCGATATAGCTCATGTCTGCTCTCCCCCCTGCGTACTGTTTTCCCCGG
>CAJTSY010000135.1:2710-10500 GCA_910578995.1 uncultured Acetatifactor sp. | reverse complement strand
ATAGATGAGCAGTCCCACCGGCACTGCCACAATCATTCCCACCACGCCTCCCGCCTTGTAGCCGATAAAGAGCAGGAACAGTGTGGGCAGGGGCGGAACACCGATGGAATCCCCCACGATCTTGGGCTGGATCAGCTGTCTGGCAAGCTGTCCCACTCCCCATATCACCAACAGGCCTATGGCAGTCCTGTACTCCGCAGTCAGGATACGGATAACCGCCCAGGGAATCAGCACGGTTCCCGTCCCCAGAAAGGGAAGGAAATCCAGGAAGGCTATCACTAAGGCTATCAGGCCAAAATAGTTAACCCGCAGGATTCCCAGCCCCACCAGAAGCAGAAAATACATCCACACCTCAATCTTTAGCTGTGCCTTCAGATACCCGCCTACGGATTTCACAAGGCTGTTGCGGATCATGCGGTAGCGCAGCATCAGGAAGGCGGGCGTATGCTCCCGGAACCAGGCATTGATCTGCAGGCGCTCCGCCACAAAGAAATAGGAGGAAAGCAACGCCATAATCATGCCGATAAAAAAGGACGGAAGACCTTTTGCAAAGTTTCCTGCCGCCTCAATGGTGGGAGACCCGAACTTTTCCAGCAGTCCCCCCAGATAAGAATCAAGCTCCACCACGTTTCTGTCCAGGTTCAGGTGAATATCCCCGGGAAGCTTATCCAGAAGCAGGTTCAGGTTGGCCCCTATGCTGTCGAAATCCGCTTCCGCCTTGGCCAGCATTTCCGGCAGCGCGCCCACCAGCCCCTTCACCTGTTCGAAGAGCTGTGCGCAGACAATATAGATCACCAGAACCACCAGGGCAATAACAGCTATTATGACAAAGGCGCTGCCCACTTTGCGCTTCAGCCTGACCTTTTCCTCGAAAAAACGCACCAGGGGCGCGGCCAGCAGGGCAATAACCCACCCGGCTACAAAGGGGATAAAAAAAATCAGCGTCCTGGGCAAAATCCAGAAAACAGCAAACAGCACAAAAACTGCCACTGCCAGATTCACCAGGGCCTTGCAATATTTTCTCATGTCTCCTCCTCCAGAATCCTGTCCAGAACCCCGTACACCTCCTCGCGTCCCTCCTTCGTCTCGGAAGAGAAGGGAATAACCCGGTTCTCTCCTCCCGTGCCGAAAGCGGAACTGATCTGTCTCAGCTGGTTCTGCCGCTGGCTCCGCTTTATCTTGTCCAGCTTAGTGGCAATGATGACCGGCCGGTAACCGCTCTCCACAATCCAGTCATACATCAGACGGTCATTGTCCGAAGGAGCATGCCGGATGTCCACCAGCAGAAAAACCTGTTTCAGCTGTCCGGAACCGTGCAGATACCTCTCTATCATCTTTCCCCACTGGGCCTTCACGCTCTCGTTTGCCCTGGCATACCCGTACCCCGGCAGGTCCACGAAATAAAGAGCATTGTTTACATTGTAAAAATTGATCGTCTGGGTTTTGCCCGGCTGGGAACTGGTGCGGGCAAGGGCTTTGCGGTTCAGCAGCGCATTGATCAGAGAAGACTTTCCCACATTGCTCTTCCCCGCAAACGCCACCTCCGGCAGACTGTTCTGCGGCAGCCTGCTGGTCACGCCGCACACCGTCTCCAGACTGGCCTGTTTTATCACCATTCGCTCCATCCTTTCCACCGGATTTTCTTTCCTCCGGCGCCTTTTGTTTCCTCGTTTTCCAGAACTGGTTTCTTAACCGCTGCAGGCATGCGTATGTGCAAAACGCCGTCCACGGGACGGCGTTTCCTCTTGAACTGATACGGCAGTCATACACCTGGCGACTGCCCCTGCAGCCTGTTTCTTACGATATGGCCTTATTCAGGCCGACCCTCCGCTCATTCCTGTGAATGGTCAGGGGCGCCTGTCCTGCCTCTACCGTGTCTTCCGTAATAATGCATTCCTCTATAGAATCATCAGAAGGGATCTCATACATGGTATCGATGAGAATATCCTCCATGATGGAACGCAGTCCCCTTGCTCCTGTCTTACGCTCAAATGCCTTGGCGGCAATGGACCTCACGGCAGCCTCCTCAAAGGAAAGCTCCACGCCGTCCATGTCAAACAATTTCTTGTACTGTTTGATCAGGGCATTCTTCGGCTCGCTGAGAATACGCACCAGGGCATCCTGGTCCAGTCCCTTCAATGCCACGCAGATGGGTACACGGCCCACAAACTCCGGTATCAGGCCGAACTTCACCAGGTCCTGGGGCGTCACTTCCTGCAGAAGTTCCCCGATCTCCCGGCTGGCCTTCTGGGCCACCTCCGTGTTGAAACCGATGGCCTTGCGGTCCAGTCTTGTCTCAATAATCTTCTCCAGGCCGTCAAAAGCTCCCCCGCAGATAAAGAGGATATTGGATGTGTCAATGGATATAAGTTCCTGGTGGGGATGCTTTCTGCCCCCCTGCGGCGGCACATTTGCAACAGTGCCCTCCACGATCTTCAGGAGCGCCTGCTGTACGCCCTCCCCCGACACATCACGGGTAATTGACACGTTCTCGCCCTTTTTGGTGATCTTGTCAATCTCGTCAATATAAATCATTCCGTACTGGGCGCGCTCCACATCATAATCCGCCGCCTGGATCAGCTTCAGGAGAATGTTCTCCACATCCTCCCCCACATATCCTGCCTCTGTCAGCGTGGTAGCATCAGCGATCGCGAAAGGTACGTTAATAATCTTTGCCAGGGTCTGGGCCAGATAAGTTTTGCCTGAACCGGTGGGGCCCACCATGATAATATTACTTTTCTGCAGCTCCACATCGTCCAGGTCCCTGGGCGCCATCACCCGCTTGTAATGGTTGTAGACAGCAACCGACAGCACTTTCTTCGCCGCCTCCTGCCCCACCACATATTCGTCCAGAAAGCTTTTAATTTCAACGGGTTTCAGAAGATTGATGTCGGGACGTACAGACTCTATCTCCTCCTCGTCCTGCAGCTCCTCCTCCAGAATATCCGTGCAGATATCAATACAGTCGTCACAGATATAGACCCCGCCGGGACCCGCAATCAGCTTGCGGACCTGGTTCTGGGTCTTATTGCAGAAGGAGCACCTGATATCGCTTCCGATCATTTTTCCTGCCATCACTTTACTCCTAAATTTTATAATCACACAGAACAGGCTTATTTCCCACCCTGCACATCATGGGAAGAAAGCACCATGTCAATAATGCCGTACTCCTTTGCCTCTTCCGCACTCATCCAGTTGTCACGCTCGGTATCGGCACACACCAGCTCATAATCCCTGCCGGTATTCTCCGCAAGAATGTGGTTCAGCTTTTCCCTGGTCCTCAAAATGTGTTTCGCGGCAATCTCAATCTCCGTTGCCTGTCCCTGGGTTCCGCCTGCGGGCTGGTGGATCATGATCTCCGCATTGGGCAGGGCAAACCGCTTTCCCTTTGCTCCGCCTGCAAGCAGGAAGGATCCCATACTGGCAGCCATACCGATACATACCGTGGACACATCGCACTTGATATAATGCATTGTATCATATATGGCCATACCCGCGGTAATGACGCCTCCCGGGCTGTTGATATACAGATGGATGTCCTTCTCCGGATCCTCCGCCTCCAGAAACAGCAGCTGGGCCACCACAATACTTGCAGAAGTGTCGTTTACTTCCTCTCCCAGAACTATGATCCTGTCTTTCAAAAGCCGGGAATAAATATCATAGGATCTCTCTCCCCTGCTTGTCTGTTCAATGACATAAGGCACCAAACTCATTTGAAATTCCTCCTATTCCAGTTCCCTCTATTCCTCTTTGCCGTCTGCTTCCTGTCCCCGTCCACCCGGCGGCAAAATTCGCAGGTGCCTGTACGGTACCGGCACCCGCTCCATGAAACCATTATGCTTCCACTGCGTTTTCCACCACGAAATCGGCAGCCTTTCTGACACAGATGTCATCGCTTACCTGTTTTCTGCCGTTTTTGCCCAGAAGTTCCACCACCCTGTCGGGTTCCATCTGATAGGCCTCTCCCATCTTCTTCAGCTCTTCTTCTATCTCTTCCTGGGTGGCCTCTATCTTTTCAGCGGCAGCCACTGCCTCCAGAACCAACCTGGACTGGATCCGCTTCATCACCTGGGGCTTCACCTGCTCCAACAGCTGCTCGTTTGTCATGCCTGTGAACTGCAGGTACTGCTCAAAGGAAATCCCCTGATACTGCAGTCTCTGGGCATACTCCTGCACCATCTGCCTCTGCTGGGTCTCCACCATAGGCGCGGGAATCTCCATCTGCGCATCAGCAATAACGGCATCCACCACGGCATCTTCCTTCTTCGCCCTGGCCTCCTCTTCCTTCCGGCCGGCCAGCTTCTTACGGATCTCCTCCCTGTATTCCTCCACTGTGTCGCTTTCCTCGGAAACCTCGCCTACAAACTCATCGTCCAGTTCGGGAAGCAGCTTCTCCTGCAGCCTTGTAACAGTACATTTGAATACCGCAGGCTTCCCTGCCAGCTCTTCCGCCTGGTAATCTTCCGGAAATGTCACGTTTACATCCGTCTCCTTCCCCACTTCAGCCCCAACCAGCGCCTCCTCAAAACCCGGGATAAACGAATGGGAACCGATGGTCAGGGGATGATCTGTCCCTTTGCCGCCCTCAAAGGCCTCGCCGTCCACAAATCCCTCAAAATCAATGGTGGCAATGTCGCCTTCCTGAACTGTCCTGTCCGTCACATCCACGGTTCTGGAATTCTTCTCCCTCTCCCTGTCGATCTCTGCCTTTATCTCATCCTCAGTCACTTCCGCATCTGCCTTCTCCACCTGGACTCCCCTGTACTGCCCAAGGGTTACCTGGGGTTTCAGCGCTACTTCCGCGGTAAAAACGAAAGGTTTTCCTGCCTCCAGCTGTACCACATCCACCTTCGGAGCGGACACGATCTCTTCCTCACATTCGTCACATGCCTGCTCATAGGCATCGGGAATCAGGGCATTCGCTGCATCTTCGTAGAACAAATCCTTTCCGTACATCTGCTCCAGCATCTTGCGGGGTGCCTTGCCCTTGCGGAATCCGGGAAGGCTGATCTTGTTCCTGTTCTTCTGATATGCACCGTCAATGGCCTTGTCCAGTTCCCCGGCGGACACTTCAATCGTCAGTCTCGCCATATTATTCCCTAATTTTTCTACCTGTAAACTCATTGTTACATTTCCTCCTTCAATTCTGTGTCCTGTCCGTAAATACTTTCCTCCTGCTGCGAAGACACAGCCGCAATTACAAAGATTATAGCATAGGGCATCGGAAAACACAAATAAAATTTTTGTTTATAATATTTTTTATACAACCCTTCTTACAGGAATTCATTCTTCCCCAAGCAGAATGTCATGGTTTACCGTATTGTAAAACAGCCTGCGGAACTGTTCCGGCTCCCGGGTCTGCCCCAGGATCCACATGACCTTGGTCACCGCCGCCTCCAGGGTCATGTCATAGGCCTCCATCAGGTGGAACTCTTCCTTTATCACCTTTCCCACCCGGTACACCTCCATGTCGCTGCCCTCATGGGTCACCTGGGTGGCCATCAGCACCAGCTTTCCCGCGTCCCTCCACCGCCGTATCTCCGGATAGAAAGGCACGTCCCCGTACTCCGGAAACCCGCCTACGCCGAAAGCCTCAATGATGACGCCGTCATAAAAGTGAAAAAGACGGTTCAGTATCGTACCGTCCATACCGGGCACCAGTTTCAGCAGCAGGATTCTGCGGTTCAGTTCATGGTAAAACCGCACTTCCCCGGCATTCCTTCCTTTGTCGTCGATGTAAAAGAAGACCCTGCCGTCCCGTATCACGGCAATGTCAGGATAATTAATACTGGAGAAGGCGTCATAGCTCTTGGACCGTTCCTTCTTTGCGCGGGTTCCGGCTATCACATTCCCGCCGAAGACAAGGTTCACACCATGAGCCCTCTCCTGGGAGGCAAACAAAAGGCTGTCCAGGAGATTGGTCCGGGCATCCGTCACCGGAAGGTCTATGGGCTTCTGGGACCCGGTTATGACAATTGGCTTTGGGCTGTCCTGCACCAGATAGGACAGGGCTGCCGCCGTAAACGCCATGGTATCCGTGCCGTGACTGATTACAAACCCGTCATACTCAGAATAGGCTTCCTCTATCAGAGCCGCCAGTTTCAGCCAGTGCTCCGCATAGATATTGGTGCTGTCCAGACTGAATGGCTGTACCACATCCACATGGCAGAACTTCCTGTGTTCCTCCACATACCCCAGCAGTTCCCCTGCCCCGATCTTTGGCGACAGCCCTTCCTCCGTGTAACCGGAGGCAATGGTTCCTCCCGTGGCAATCAACAGTATTTTCTTCATCTCTCATCCTGCCTCTCTCACGATTCCCTCATCCGAAATCTCCACATTCACGGAGATATCCTCCAGGAAATCATAAATTCTCCTCTGTTCCTCTGCCTCCGATGCATAGGTGGTCCGATACCCTTTCTGCACCGCCGGAATCACCTGTACTTCCAGACGTTTTTCCCGCTCATCACCGGAAAAATGCAGCTGCAGCAGCATGGTATCCAGTGTTTTTTCGTTAAACCAGTAATTGCCAAGGCTATAGACGATTGGTTTCCCGTCATAATATTCCATTCCCTGCAGACAGTGGGAATGGGCGCCGATCACTGCGTCCGCTCCGGCCCCCAGATATTCTTTCCCCGTGTCCAGCTGCACCTGCTCCAGGTCGAAGCTGTATTCCGTCCCCCAGTGCACAAAGGCAATACAGAAATCTGCGTTGTCCTTTCCCTCCCTGATACTCTCCAGAAACAATTCCGTGTCGTAACAGCGCAGGATTCCCGGCTCCGTTTCCGTAGCCTGGGGCGTCATCTTGTTCTTCTCCGCCCGGGAGGCCCCCACCAGGGCAATCCTCTTTCCGTCCGCCTCCAAGTACAGAGGCCTGCAGGCTTCCTCCAGACTTCGGCCCGCCCCGAAATAAGGAACCTCCGCTTCCTCCAGTACCGTAAAGGTGTCCAGAAGCGCTTCCTTTCCATAATCATAAATATGATTGTTCGCCAGGGTCACCGCGTCCACCCCCAGCTGATGGAGCACTTCCACCCTCTCCGGCATGGCCCGGAAGGTATAGGCCTTCCCCTCCAGGGGGGCTCCGCCCCTGCTGTAGGCAAATTCGTTGTTCAGGCACATAATATCGGCATCCCTCATGGCGTCCACCAGTTCCCCGGAAATACAGTCATAGATACCGTTCTCCTGCCCGTCCAGAAACTGGGTGGTGCCCCAGTTTTCATCCAGATTGATGTCTCCCGCAAAGCAGAGGGTAAAGTCGTAGACGGAGGAAGAATCTGTGCCATTTCCGGATGCACCGGCAGATTCACCGTCCGTTTCTGACATGTCAATGGGGGAGGGCCCGGTGATCCCGGACGCTCCTTCCCCATTCCCGGCTTCTCCCGTCCTGTCGCTGCTTCCGGAAGCTGCCGAAAGATTTCCGCCGGCACCTCCCACGGTTCCCGATGCTTCTGCTCCTCCTCCGGGAGCTGCCATGGAACCTCCGTCAGCAGTTCCTGCGGATTCCAATGCTTTCGCTCCTTCGGGCTCTGTCATAGAATTTCCGTCGGTGCCTCCCTTGGGTTCCGATGCTTCCGTTCCTTCGAGAGCTGTCATGGAACTTCCGTCAGCGCTTCCTACAGATTCCGGTGCCTTTCCGCCTGCGGGAGCCGCGTCTGCAGCCATACCGTCCCCGGTCCTGCCGCAGCCGGACATTCCCAAGCACAATATCAGAATCCATACTGCCATTCTTCCCTTCAACATTCTCCCGCCCACAGCTGTCCCCTTTCTCATCCCAGATGACCCTCATTTCTCAT
>CAJTSY010000135.1:0-2610 GCA_910578995.1 uncultured Acetatifactor sp. | reverse complement strand
AGCCCGGGCATGTCCGCGCTCATGGCCTGCACTCCGCCAGGCAGGGATATCAGCAGCCGGGCCGCTCTCTTTGTATCCTCCCCGCTGACACAGGGGAAACTGCCCTGCGCCGGTTCCCCCGAGCGGAGAAAGAATCCCGGATCCCGGGAGCCCAGTTCCTGGGAAATCTCCGTCTCCATTTCCTTTATGAGTCCCAGCAGATTTTCCAGTTTCCCGTCCTCTGCCAGGAGAACGGCCTTCGCCTCCCTGGGAATGGCGTTGTCGGCCAGACCGCCCCAGGCTTCCACCAGGTTTACCTGCTGCTTCTCCGCCGCCCTGTAAACCACCCTGCCCAGAAGGCAGTTTGCATTGCCCCTCTCCTTGTGGATCTCCCCGCCGGAATGTCCTCCCTGGAGACCGCCCAGAATGATTTCCACCGCGGTTCCCTGCTTTTCCGTGAATGCCAGGGGCAGGTTGCAGTGCACCCTTGCGCCTCCCGCACAGCTGGTCAGGAAAATTCCTTCCTCCTCCGAATCCAGGTTGACCATGCGGTTTCCGGCCAACATGGACAGATCGATCCCCCTGGCCCCGTCCATTCCCACTTCCTCGTCAACGGTGATAACCACCTCCAGGCGGGGATGCCGGATGGTATGGGAATCCAGGAGAGCCAGGGCGTATGCCACCGCAATGCCGTCATCTCCTCCCAGACTGGTCCCCTCCGCGTAAATTTCGTCCCCCCTGACGCCTACCCGAAGCCCCTCTTTTGTCATGTCCATGTCACAATCCGGCTTTTTCACCGCCACCATGTCCATATGCCCCTGCAGAATCACCGGTGGCTCCTCCTCGTAGCCGGGAGCGGCCTCTTTTATGATAATGATATTTTTCAGTTCATCCTGAATGCAGAAAAGCCCTCTCTCCTTCGCAAAACCAGCCAGATAATCGCTGATCTGTCCCACATTTCCCGAACCATGGGGAATGCGTGTAATCTCCTCAAAAAAATGAAATACGCCCTGCGGCTCCAGTCCTTCTAAAACACTCATGTCGTCCTCCTGATTTCTGCTTTGTTACGGACTCCCGCCACTCTTCGTCCGGCCCCGTAACCTGTCGTCCCGTGCCTGTGCTCCTAAATTTCCTCCAGCTCATACTCCCGGCTCCCCACACCGATCCTGGCCGCAGCCTCCACGGTATGCACGCCGTTCCTGGACTCGATGCGCTCCAACAGATGATCCCGCCCCGGATCTTCGGAAGCGTATACCAGGTCAAGACACGCCTGATCCAGGGCCACCGGATCCACGCTGGCCAGTATGCCGATATCCCCCATGGCCGGGTCCTCCGCCACGGCACAGCAGTCACAGTCCACGGACATGTTTTTCATCACATTGATAAATACGATTTTATCCCCGAACATGTCCAGGATGGACTTACTGGCATCCGCCATGGACTCCAGGAAGGAATCATGGTCGGAGTCCCAGAAATGCTCCACATCTCCTACCCCGTGAATATATGCCTTGCCATGGGAGGAGGCCAGACCAATGGAAATATTTTTCAGCGCCCCGCCGAATCCCCCCATGGGATGTCCCTTAAAATGGGAAAGAACCAACATGGAATCAAAGTTCCGGATATTTTTTCCCACGTAATTTTTCTGTATCTTCTGCCCTTCCGGCACGGAGAGTTCGATCTCACCCTCCGCATCCAGGATATCCACTTCCGCAATATCCGTCCATCCATGCAGTTTCATGGTCTCCCTGTGCGCCTGTGTGGTATTGCGTTTTCCCTCATAGGCGGTGTTGCACTCCACAATGGTGCCCTTAACCCTGCTGATCACAGGCTCCATCAGGTCAGGACGCAGGAAATTCTGGTTTCCCACCTCGCCGGAGTGCAGCTTCACCGCAACCTTCCCCGGCAGCTCCACCCCCATGGCCTCGTACATTCTAATCATGCTCTCCGGACTGATCTCCTTCGTAAAGTAAACCTTTGCCTTTCCCATCTGTAACCACCTTTCCTTCCTCCGGTTCTGTCTGCCGGGAATAAGCACATTCTATCATAATTGGTTAGGAGAAGCAAGACCGGTTGCGGATTCAACGCATAAAGAGCTTTGGCCGGCTAAAGAATATCATGCCTGTCTGCACTTTATAATGCATCCTTAATCCGTGAAACTCAGATTTATTATACTCGTGAACGCATTTAATTGCCGCTTTCAGTTCTGGATTGCCGATGCGTTCACTCGTTATACCGTGCAGACGGCAATTAATTACGTTTGTGGGTATAAATACCTGTAAAGTCTGTGATTATACGTTTTTGAAGAGCCGAACAAACACCTTCAAAATTCACCTATTTGGTGCAGTAAAAATTCCTTTATTTTCCCACTTCTGTAGCATTTTCTGGTATAATAAAAACAGTAAAACCAGAACGCAGGGGGCAGGCACCAATGAAAAATATCATTATCGAACTTACCAATGAACGCATTATTCCGGCTTCAGGCCTGGCAGTTGTGGGTGCCATCCTGGGCAAGAGCGATTTCGTAAAACGGTGCAACCGTATGGATGTCACAAAGAACCGCTCCCAGCACCAGATAAAAATAAGAAGAATTGTATAATCCATATTGCTGATGGATTGCATATACTCTTTTAT
>CAJTSY010000134.1:7393-10544 GCA_910578995.1 uncultured Acetatifactor sp. | reverse complement strand
CTAGTGCTCCATTTTCCAATTGGATATACATTTTTGCTTGCCAGAATTGTCTTCTACTGCGTTGTTTTCGGTCAACGATGCCACCGCATCGCCTCCCTCAAACGCCTTGTATAAGGCAATTCTGGACTTCGCAAAAAGTATAGCTAATTGGCAAATGGAGTACTAGTATTGTCTTCCGCCTTTTGTATTGCTTGTTTGGACAAATATCACATAGGCAACTTCAAATAACAAATAAGTCATAACCTGACATCAAACGGAGTATCAGCAACAAATTCGTCCATGTATTTGCATTGTTACAAATCCATGGACGATAACCTGTCTTCATTGATGTTTGGTAAATCCATTATCCGACTTACTATATGCCCCACTACACATTTTTTACATCAAGCAACACTATTTTGCAGTAAATTATGATACCCGGCTTTCTTTCTCCAAATACCTCTAATCCCTGTAAAATCAAACATCTGAGAGCATTTCAAGGCTCCTCACAAAATGGGCAGACACGAACTCGATGAATCCATGCCTTATCTTCTAAATCATAGGCATAATAAAACGCTCTTTTTCCTCTTGTGTCAAATCAATTGGTGCAATACCTCTTTCTTTTGCATATTTTACCATCCCCCTCATATCCAACTTTACCTTCGGAATCTGACTTGGCATGATGGGGCCGGGTGTCCTGCTAAGGCTCTCTTTATACTTCTTCATCTGTCCATTCATAATCATACACCTCCACTAACTCCTGTGCGGGCTTTTCATCAATGAAAATCTGATACTCATGCAGCATTCCAATGTGCTCTGCATGAAACGCCCTACAATAATGCTGTACCAAGTCCATATTTGCAGCAAATCCCGTTATTGCACCGCCAAAGCCGTAATACATAGACTTCTGAGCCGCTATCGCAAACAAATGACCGCCCACTCCAACATATCTGGGCTCATTTCCCAACTGCTTATTATTGAGTGGAGCCGTACACATCCATGTGATAAAGACCCCTTGCATATCCGGACTGGGATATAATGCGACCAATCCCTGAATATCTACAGTTCCTTTAATGACCAGTGCATAAATTTCATTTTCCTTAAGTAGTTCTGCCCAATTAGTATACCAACCTGTTCTGGAATTATAATTTTTCAAAAAGCTGGCACGTTTAATACGAATGACCTCGGTTTCCAAAATTGCCCCCGTACTGTTATCCTTAAGGCAAGGAGTTAATTCATCTATCTCAACAGCAATCATACTCTCGCATCTCCCTCACATATTCATCCATGTTTTTCTCACGCTTAGTCAGAATAACAAAGCCGTTCCAGTCAATGGATACTTTCTTACCCGTCTTCCTCATACAACTAATAATGTGGCAATGACATCCTTCGCCATACTCCTTTATCCCATCGCCTTCAATGGCTACCACACTTCTTTTACTGCTGTCGGCACAATAAAGCTTTCCGCCATAAGCCCACATCTGCTTTCTTCTATTATTATATCATTTTTTACTTTCCTTTACCACCCGCATCCCTAAAATTCTGATAAATTCCAAAGTTCCATCAACTGCTCCCTCGAAAAACAGCCCATGGCAAGCAGGTTTTCATAATGTTTCACTCTACATCAACTCCTGTTTTGCTTTTTCCTCAAATCTATGCTTTTTTGTAATACTTTCCGCATTTTTTGAAATGTGTATTTTAAATTTAGTACAAACTATTCCAAACGCAAATAGATTGTGCTGTTTTATAATACAATATATCGTATCGAAGCCCTTAAGCTAATAACATGAAAAGTAGTAAATCAGTAGTAAATTCCCTATCCTCCACTCTCCAACCCGCTATTTTCCAGCATTTCTGCAAAGAGTTGAGATGTTGCCGTGGCAAATAAACAGTTTCAGGGTTTTATCCGGCTCGCTTTAGAATTAATGAATAAGGCTCTAATGAAAACACCCGATAACGAGGATTTACAAAAGTTAAAGGATATCTTCCAGTCAATGTTGGAGGACGGTAACTAACTACAGTTAAATCGCAACTGATAACCGGAGGTGTAAAGCTTTTATTGAATGATTGAGGCTTTATACCTTTTCATTTCCCTGAAACAGCTGGCTGACGATTTTTTCCATTTTCTCTTTGACAACACCTTCAACTCCCGTCATTTTGTTCGCTTCATTCCCTGTATGCCCGAAGCATTTTCCCGATGCGCTCCAAATCCAGGGCCTCCTCTTCGGAATCATAAGTATAGTTTTGCGGCACGGATTCGAACAGTTCGATGCGGGCCATCTCGCTCTCCGGCAGTTCTCCCAGGGAATAAACCTCGGCATAGAAGACCCTGCCATTATTTTTCCCCACACCGTCGCCCCATATCTGCTCATAATCCCACAGCGGCATTATACGGCAGTCCGTGATTCCTGATTCTTCATACAGCTCCCGCCTTGCGGCCTGCATGGGCGTCTCCCCCGGTTCCACATGCCCGCCCGGATGCTCGAAGCTCCCGCGGCGCTTATGCCAGCAATAAACCCACTTTCCATGATAGCTTGCAAAAATAACTACAAATTGAATGTCTGACAGCCACCCTGCCGGATAATTTGTTTTTAAATCCATGATGCCTCCTGTCAGCCCCTTTTACATGGCCAGTCTCTCAATCTTGCAGCTGTGGGGCTTGCCTTTGCTGTCCTTATCATAGTTAACCCCCACTAACAAAATGTCGCCGGAATATCCTTCCAGGGCCTGTGTATAATGCCTGTCTTTTATCTGCCCAATGGCCGCCTGGGCGGATTTATCATACTTTAATTCTATCACCATGGCAGGCTTCGTACCAACTGGCCGCCTCCGCGTAATCCATGGAAAAGCGCTCGCAGAGTTCCTGCACCTCTTTGTCCGTGAAGCCGGTGTACTCCTCGAAAAAGCTCTGATCCGTCATGGAGTATTCCCAGAACATATTCAATGCGGAATGCTCTCCGTACTTTTTCACAGGAAGAATGCCCGTCATGTAGGAAAGCGCCACATAGGGCTGGTCTTTCAGAAGGTTGCGCAGGAAATCCAGGTACTGCTTCTGCATGTCCTCGTACTTTTGCCGCTCCCGCATCACGCAGTCCCATTCATCGATCAGGAAGACGAACTGTTTTCCGGTTTTTGCGTAAATTTTTTCAAGCGCCTCGGCCAAAATAGTCGT
>CAJTSY010000134.1:0-7293 GCA_910578995.1 uncultured Acetatifactor sp. | reverse complement strand
AGTCGTAGGCGCAGCTGTAATAGGCAGCAAGCATCTTAAGCGCCATGGATTTCCCAAAACGCCTGGGCCTGCTGACACACATGTATTTCTGTTCTGTATTCAGATACCTGTTCGTACAACCGATCAGTCCCGTTTTATCTACATAAATCTCCGAACGGATAGCCGTCCTGAAGCCCTCGTTTCCCGGATTCAGATAAATTCCCATGCAATACCTCCTGCTTTTACTGGATTTTTCGCTTGTAATACGGTTCGATTTCATCCCTTCGTTGAACGCTTTGAGGGATACTGGATTCATGTTTCCTTGCCGCATTCTTTCTGCCTGTGCAAAATTCTGTCATGGCTTTTAAGAGCTTCACGGCATACCTGTTTCCGCTCTGTTTATGCGATTATCTGAAGCAAAATATTGTAGACTTATCCTTTCTTAATATCCTGTCTCCATAAAGCCTGCCATTCCGGCGTAAGCTCCGGTGTAAACTGTGTCCCCAGCCTTGCCAGTTCCCCCAGAACCTTTCTCTGTCCCCGGTCCGTCTGATACCAGTTTTCCCTGGCCACGTCCAGGTACACCGGCGCAATCAGAAATTCCGTCTCCGGAAAGTTCAGCTGATAATACATGAGGCACCTTCTGGAATGGTAGCCCTTGCAGCAGAGAATGGCCTTTTTCGGACGAATTCCTCTTGCGTCCAGGACTTTTCTGGAAAATCTGGCGTTCTCGGCGGTGAACTGTGCCTCCGCCTCTGGGATGATGCTATCCGGGTCAACCCCTCCGGCCAACAGCACATCCGTATAGAACTCGCATTCAGTAGTATAGTCTTTCCTGTAGGCTTCTGCTTTTGATTTCACACCCGAAAATTTCCCTACCGTCACGGAATACCTGCCCGACGGCACGATATAGGGGGCGTATCCCGCTTTCCAAAGCTGCGCCGCCCGTTCCGGAAGCTCCGGATAAGAGCCGCCCGGAACAAAGATGACATCGGCTTTCGCAGGATTTTCTTTTCTGCCCGGGGCTATAGAACGGTACTTTTCCATGGAACGCCTCTCTTCCGTGGAGTGTTTCTCTTCCGTGAAATTCCCCTCTTCCATTGGACACTCCGGACTTATGTCTTCCAGAAAAATAAAATTTGTAATATCGTCTATGATTCTCATACTTCTCCTTTTAACACTTCGGAACGAAATATTGCATAAAATGGAAAATTTCTGGGGGCTCCGGCTTTAAGCTTTTTGGAACACGCATACATACAGATATTCGCTCTCCCACATCTCATTATCCGCAATGTTCTCCCCTTTGCGTATATCCGCAGCATCAAACTTTTCTCCCCAAAAGGCCCTCAGTCTTTCTTCCGTAAATGCAGCTCCTGTCTGTCTTCTCTTGTAAAACTCATAATCATCCACCTCGTCTGCACCGTCTTCTCCTGCCGCAAAGCATAACAGAATAAAATAGCCGTTTTCCGTTAATATGTCGGAAACAATATCCCTATACTGCAGACGTCTATGCGGTGTCAAATGATGAAAAATGCCGCTGTCTATCACCAAATCGAACCGCTTATCCGTTAAGTCCAACTCAAAAATATTTCCCGCCTGAAAGACTACTTTTTCTGCCCTGCTTTCTCCTGCGTTCCTTCTTGCATTTTCTATTGCGATTTCCGACAAATCATATGCTTCTGTTTCAACATCGTTCTTCGCAAGATAAATGGCGTTCCGTCCCTCTCCGCAACCAAATTCACAGGCATTTTTTATCTTATGCTTTTTCATAAATTCAACGACACATTTATCCGGTAATTTATTATATTTCAAAAACGGGGCAGGTTTATCCCTGTTCGTATAAAAGGCATTCCAATCCACGCCCTCTGTATATCCGTCAAGCATATCAAACAAATCTTCCATTGTATTTATATAATTCATGTGGACCTCCACAAACTCAGTCTATACTCAAGACCACCTGCAAATTTCCTTCCTTTATTTTCCAAGCCGTATGATCCCGCCTTCCCGGATGCCTTTCCCCTGGTTCGAATATTCTTCCCCGACAAAATGCTCCCCTTCCATCGGTCCCTGGGTTCCGCCGAACTTCTCCCTCATAAGGGCAAGATCCAACTTCCATGTGGAGATCAGAAAGATATGCCCCTCCGGCTTTAAAACCCGCCTGCATTCCTCCAAAATCTCATCATATTGATCTTTTATATGGTAAATGGCGTTGTATACAATTATCGTATCGAAGGCTTCGCCTTCAAAATCCATTTTGGACGCGTCCATAACCCGAAAGCAGATATTATCCTGTTCCTTCACCCTCTCGTCCAGGCGGCTTTCCTCTATGTCGATGCAGGTAACCCGCTTTGCCCATCTGGCTGCAGAAAGCGAGAACTCCGCCGTGCCGCAGGCAACTTCCAATACTTCTCTGCCCTCTATCTCCGGCAGAAGGCATCGGACAATCCTGTCTGTATTCCTCATTGCTTCCTCCTGTCCGCCTGCGCTTTTAAGTAAAAGAGTATTCGCATTCCGGCTGTCCTTTCCGGTAGGTACATTCAACTATTCCTCCCGGGTGCATTTTTTCTATATAAGTCAGACACCGAAACGCCATCCCATGGCCGACAAGGATAACTTTGCTGTAATCCGAATACCTGTCCGCCACACCCCTCATCCTCTGTCTCATGGATGTAAGCGTTTCCCATCTGAACTTCACGCCCGGCGGATACTCACCCTTCCATTCCGTGAATTCCCGGGCAAATGCAAAGCTTTCCTCCGATGTGGTATATAAATTGTCCTGATCCGGTACCCATTCATGTAAATCCACATCCACCTCAACGCATATCCCGGTCTCTTTCGAAATGATCTGGGCTGTCTGCAGGGCTCTGGTGTAGGGAGAGGATACGATAATCTCCGCAGATTTCAGCCGGACATCCCTGGCCGCCGTCTCCGCCTGCTGTCTTCCTTTGGGGGATAAGGGGGCAAAATCCCTTCCAAAACCCCAGAATCCCTTTTCAAGCATATGATCATAATCTGCCTCTCCGTGCCTTACAAGATAAAATACTGCCATACCGTTTATTCCTTCCCCCGCGTTTTTCGGCGCCCGTTGTTTCTTTTCAGCCGTCAATATGATGTTTTCTCCGTTTCTCACGCTCAGCCGCCAATATGACATTTTAATTTCGTCCAGCTCTCCACTTCCCTCTTCAGCCGCTCCATATGCTCCGCTTCCGGCGGCAGGATGTCCGGCAGCTCATAAGTCCTGCCAAGCCCCGCGTACTTATCCTGCCCAAGTCTGTGGTAAGGCAGCAGGTAGATTTCCTCCACCCCTGGCAGGGAGTCCGCAAAGCGCGCAATGGCTTTCACTTCCTCCGGCGTATCATTGAAGGTGGGAATCACGGGCACCCGTATACTGAGATACGTCTGGCCGGATTCGGCAATCTTCCGGGCATTCTCAAGCATCAGCTCATTGCCCTTCCCGGTAAAGAGCTTGTGTTTGGCGCTGTCCATATGTTTGATATCACACAGGTAATGGTCAAGCCAGGGCAGGATCTCCGCAATTACCTCCCATTTGGCACAGGCCATGCTCTCCATTGCGGTATTAATTCCCACCGCCTTCGCCGCGTGAAGCAAATCTCTTGCAAATTCCGGCTGACAGAGGCTTTCTCCCCCGGACAGGGTCAGTCCTCCGCCGGAGCGGTTGTAATAGGGCCTGTCCTTCTCCACGGTCTCCATGACCTCCGCCACCGTCACGTCCCGGCCGATGGTTTTCGTCTTGCCCTGGACAACCATCTCCTGGATACGGTACTCCTGGGATTCCGGGTTGCAGCACCATTTGCACCGCAGCACGCAGCCCTTCAGGAAACAGATGGTACGGATTCCCGTTCCGTCATGGATGGAATAACGCTGTATGTCGAAGATTCTTCCTTTTGTCTGTAAATAATCTGTTGTCATTTCGTTACCTCTGCCCGCTTCGGCGGGTTCCCTATTTGCCTTTTCCGGCAGCCTGTCCGGCCTGACATCGCAATTTTCACCCAATCTTTATTCTTGGAATTGCCGGAAAGTAACTGCTGCATTTCTTTAACTTGTTGTAGAAAAAAACACTCACCTTACTGCAGACAATACATCTCCAAAAAACTTCAAACCCGAATCACTGTCTATAAATCAAACCGGAAAATACATTTTTCCGTTTCTCCCTTTTCGCGCATGTCGTTGTCCGGAGGCAGCTGCGCAGTCTCCAGGAGCCTGCCTCCTGCATATTCGCAGGTTTTTCTTGAAGCGACATTATCCGGATTGCATGTTATAATCACATATTCCAATCCATGCTTCCTCGCCAGTTCGAACAGCAGCAGACAGGCTTTCCCGGCATAATGGTTTCCCCTGTATTCCTCTTCCACACGGTATCCTATATTTCCGCCGAAGTACAACTTTTCATTATGGCCGATACGCAGATCACAGCTCCCCATCCTGGCGCCTTCCTTATTTGCAATGAAAAAATGATACGCGGGAACCCAGTCCTTTTCCAAATCGCCGTCAACCGTCTTTTCCAATTCCAACCGTATTTCGTCATCCCTTAAAAAATCAGTATTGATAAACATCGATTCCCTCCCTGTCTTATCCATATAGAGAACGCAACTCCTCCAGGATGACTTCCTTTGTCTTTCCCAGGATTCCAAGCTGCTTCAAATCAACTTCCTCCAATGCCATTCTCTCTATGAATGCTCTAATATCATCCAAAACTGCATTCGGAACATACATAGCCGTCTTCCTGTTCCGATCAAGCAGCTCTGTCAATCGAAATACGTCATTTTTGTGTTTTCGTATATTCCTGCTGTCCACCTGCCCGCCGGCGGCTTTTCTGTCAGATAAATCCATCCACGCCTTAGCCTTAAAGGGAATCAGATACGGCGTATCCAAAACGGTAACACCATCCACCCGGACTCTTCCCTGTCTTAAAAATTCATAGTAATCATCATTTAGCAGAATAGCCGAAAGACTGGATACATCTCCCTCTATCGGAAGCGGAGAAAGCACCGCGTCTTCCGGGAGCATAATAATGTCCGGCTTTCTCGCAAACAGCTCAATCATCGCCGGGTATTCTCGTAAGGACGGATTCGCGAAGCGGTAGAACTGAGGCTCTCCCGTGCTTTTATTCCTGTGCTCATATCCTGCTTTATTGACATACTCCCAGAATCTTCTTCCGAATGTTACATCCAGCGCTTCCACGATCAGCACAAGATCGATATCCTTTGTCGCGCGGAAGTCAAGTCCCTCACCGGCCATCAGTAAATCGCAGGCTGTTCCGCCTATGATCGCATACTGTTCCTCATATCCCCGAAACCATTCTTTGAAACTCTCAATCCCTCTTACCATGAATATCCTTCCATACCCCCGCAAGCATTTCCTCTATAGCCTCTTCTATCCGCTCATCCCTTTCGTCGCGGAGCGCAAGAGCAAGGGAAAGCCTGTCCACGGCTCCGCCCTCCGCCAGCCTATTCGGATCATAGCGCCAAAGCTCCACCGCGCACTGGTCATCCGAATCATACAGTTTTTTCGAAGCAACACTATCCCACATCGCCACACTGTCCGTGGCAAAACTTTCCACTACAGGCGGATTCAGCATGGAATACTCGGCAAGGGCAGAATAACCGCTTATAGGCAGTTTTTGCTTTATTTTCACTTTTGGCACATAGATCTTCCGCTTTACCGGATTACATAAAAATTTTTTTGCATCCCTAAAAAGATTTTCCGGGGTCTTTTCAGAAAAAATAACCTTCTGCACACCTCTTTTTTCCGTTCGTATAAGCCCCATATCCTCCAGCTGTCTGGAGGCTCTGGAAATCGACGTAGGGGTGAGCGACAACTGACAGGATGCCTCGCTCGTCAAAAGCTCCCCACAGCCCTGATAAATATAGCTGAGAAGCAGCAGCTGGGCAGACGGAAGCATGACCTCTGTCCCCTGCCGCTCGCCGTCTCCCCGTTCCTGAAGATAAACTGCCAGAAAGGGAAGATATATCTGCCTGCCCTCTACGATAAACGGAATATGATCACGGAGAAGATACTCTTTCTCTCTGTATGTCAGCTGCGTCGGAACAATGACTACCGGCACTCCTTCCGTTCTCTGCACCCTGTCAACATGTTTTTTGACGGCGCTCGCCGCGTCCAGTTCCGTTTTGGGATAAAGGAAGACAGCCGCCTTCCCATCCAACGTAACCTTTTGAAACCGATACCGGGCATGGATATAATTCGGCATGGATTTCGGAGGATCATCTATATAAGCAACGCAGATACCCAAAACATAATGTAAATATTCCATTGTGCCCGCCTCTTTCTTTACTTATATTTGTATTATAACTTTGTTTTTGTTATAATTCAACATAAAAGATAAGAGCAGAAATGACAAATATCGACTGACAGCACCTCCGTCAGTCACCTGATCACATTCCGAAACGCAGGTACCTTGCCGGATAAAAAAATCGAATTTTTACAGCCTGCACAGCGCCTCCAGGGCAAGGGAAAACAATCTCTCCCTGGCGGAAACATTATTGTACCAGGCCCTGTCGTCATAGTCTTCCGCGCCACCGATGAGGATATCCCCGCTGTAAAGGAGCTGTCCGAAGGTCTTGCCCCGGAAACTGGCAATGGCGGCCATAGTGGCGCATTCCATCTCCACCACCTTACAGCCCTCCTCCCTCCGGAAGGCAACCATCTCCTGAGTCTCCCGGTAGAAACCGTCCGTGGACCAGGTTGCGCACTCTATGTAGGGAATGCCGTGTCCCTCCAGAACATTCCGGAAGCTCTCTATGGGGCCCGGCTGCAGCTCAATAAACCGGGCCGGGGGCAGATATTTATAGGAAGCGCCCTCATCCCGCAAAGCCCGCACAGGGATAATCACGTCTCCCTCCGGAATGTCGTCCAGTACGCCGCAGCCTCCGCAGCAGACGATTACTTCCACCCCGCAGCCGTAGAGCATCTCCGTCATCATGGCGATGGATCCGGACGCCACTGCTGCCTGAACGGCGCAAATTTCCGTCCCGTTTACAGTAAAACGGTATACCGGAAAATCCTTCATCTCGGAGGCATAGGCCCCTATCTTCTCTCCCCCATACCGCTCCACTGCCCTGGCAAGCACTTCCTCGAAGAATGTCATCAGGCAGAGTCGGGGAAACCGCCCGAATCCGCCCCCGCCCTGGCCGTCCCGATCCGGTTTAGCGGCATCTCTGTCCGGATTGATAACGGCGACTTTGTCCGTACTGTATTCCAAAATAGGAAATTCGTTTTTTTTCGATGGCATACCCCTGGTGCCAGTGTAAACGCTCGAAAAGATAACCTATCTCA
>CAJTSY010000133.1 GCA_910578995.1 uncultured Acetatifactor sp. | reverse complement strand
TTTCGAGCGCCCTTCTTTTCAGAGGATGCTCCAGGATATCAGGGAAAACAAAATAAACTGCGTCATAGTGAAAGACCTGTCCAGATTCGGACGTAATTATATTGAAGTGGGCAAGTACATCGAGCAGCTGTTTCCGCTGCTGGGCGTGCGCTTCATCGCAATCAATGACAACTACGACAGCGCAGAAGACAGGGCAAACAACAACATTATCCTTCCCTTCAAGAACCTGATAAACGACGCCTACTGCAGAGACATCTCCGTCAAAATCAGGAGCCATCTGGACGTAAAAAGACGGCGCGGCGAATTCATCGGCGCATTCCCGGTGTACGGCTACAAGCGGGGAGAGGAGAAAAACAAATTGGTGATTGACCCCTATGCGGCAGAAATGGTGAAAGAAATCTTCCGCATGAAGATGGAAGGAATGAGCAATAAGGCCATAGCCGACGAGCTGAACAGCCTGGGAGTGCTGTCCCCCGCCGAATACAAAAAAGAGCAGGGAAGCGGCTACAAAGCAATGCTGCAGACCCATGAAAAAGCCAAATGGTCTGTGCCTACGGTCATAAGAATCCTGTCCGACGAAGTATACGTGGGAACACTTGTCCAGGGAAAAGAAAGCACCCCGAATTACAAAATAAAAGTGCGGGAGAGAAAGCCCCGGGAAGAATGGATAAGGGTGGAAGGCACCCACGAAGCGATTATCAGCCCGGCGGATTTCGAGATAGTGGCGGACATCCTGAAAAAGGACACAAGAGTCCCCACAGGGAAGAAATCCGTGTCCCTGTATTCCGGTTATCTCTACTGCGCAGACTGCGGATGCAGCATGACCCGCAAATGCGTCCGCTCCGGCCAGGTACCCTATACATACTATATCTGCTCCGGAAACAAAAAGGACAAAACCACATGCAGCAGCCACAGCATCAGCGAGCGGACACTGGACGAAGCGGTGACAAAAACCATCCGGATGCACATAAAATACCTCTGCGGACTCCAGGAAAGCATGGAATCTGTCCGGGAAGCCTTAAATAATTCCGACAAGACTAAAACATTGCTCCTACAGTCCGAAAAGCGCCAGGAGGAAATAGAAAAATACAAAAAACTGCAGTTTGCCTGCTATGAAGACTATAAAAACGGTCTTATCACACAGGATGAATACAAGATGTTCAAAGCTAGCCTGGAAAGCCGGGAAGAGGCGGCAGAATCCGCAATTCGGGAACTGGAGAAGAAAAAACAGTTCCTCCTGCAGGGCGGAATGGAGAAAGAAGCCTGGATGAGGGAGTTCATGGAAAACGAAAAAGCACAGTTGACCCGTTCCCTGCTGGTAAGGTTTGTTGAACGGATCTATGTTTATGAAAACCACAGGATAGAGATACTGTTCCGCTATCAGGACGAAATGGCAAAAGCCGCAGAATCTCTTGAAGATTTCCGCAGCTGTATCAGGCAGAAAGGAGGGCAGAATGGCAAGGAAATCCAGAAATAAACCCATCCCCAGAAACATGTCCGCACCGTCTGTGCATTTCGGAAAAACAGCTTTGGATACCCCCCTATATTGGGCAGGCCTGTACATCAGGCTGTCCAAAGAAGACAGCGGAAAGGGAAAGCCGAACACAGTGGAAAACCAACAGGCACTGCTCCAGGAGTTCGTGAAAAACCACCCGGATATACAAGTTTTTCAGCTTTATATCGACAACGGATACACCGGAACGGACTTCCGGCGGCCTTCCTTTCAAAGAATGATGGAAGACGCCAGACAGGGAAAAATCAACTGCATCGTAGTAAAAGACCTGTCCCGCTTCGGCAGAAATTACCTGGAAACCGGAGACTATCTGGAGAAAATATTTCCCTTTCTCAAACTAAGGTTTATCTCCGTGACGGATCACATTGATACCTGTGGAAAAGCGCAGAACAGCAGAATTTCCTCTCCTGATGAAATCGAAGTCCCGCTGAAAAATATCGTAAATGAAGTATATGCCAAGGACATTTCCAGAAAAGCAGGTTCCGCAATCGAGATGAAAAAGCGGGAAGGTAAGTACGGCGGCGGTGTAGCGCCCTATGGCTATAAGAAATCTGAGAAGAAAAAAGGAGCCTTCGAGGTGGACGAAGAAGCCGCAGAGGTGGTGCGGTACATTTTTGAACTCCGCGCCCAGGGCTATGGATATTGCAGCATTGTAAAAGATTTGAACGAAAAGAAAATTAAATCCCCCAGCGCATACCGCTTTGAAAAGGGGATTGTAAAAAATCAGAGGATGAAGGATGTCATCTGGAAAAGATATGCCATAGAGGACATGCTGCGTGACCAGGTATATCTGGGGAAAATGGTGCGGGGAAAAACCTATTCAGCCATACACCGGGGAGAAAAGAGACACCGCGTCCCGAGGGAAGAGTGGATTGTAGTATCCGGAACCCACGAACCAATCATTTCCCAGGAACTCTATGATAAGGTTCAGGCGGTAAATGAGGAAAGAACCCGGGAGCACGAAAAAAATCTGCAAAAAAACCTGTTAAAATCCGCTCAAAATCCAGAAAGCCAGGAGAGGCACAATATCTGGAAAGGGAAACTCTTCTGCGGTGACTGCGGGATTACCATGGGCTGTATGAGCCAGCCGGACAGCAGTTTCAGATACTACTGCCCCAACTATAAAGAAAACGGCGCCCTCGGATGCCGCAAGAAATATATCCAATCCAAAAAACTGGAAAAAGCCGTGCTGGAAGCGGTTCGGGCGCACCTGAAGCTGTTCGTGGAGAGCCGGGAGTTCGCCCGGATGTGGGATAAGGAATCGGAAAAGAAACAAGCGGCAGTTTTACAGGAAATAAACCGGGCAGTGGCAAAAGAGAACCAAAGCAGGCAGAAACTAAGCGCTCTGTACTTTGATTATAAAGAAAATCTGCTTACACTGCAGGAATTCCTCTCCCTGAAAGAGAAATATCAGAATGCACTGTCGGATTGCGAGAAGGTTCGGAAGGAAAAAGAAGCCCTTTTGGATGAAATAAAAGGGCAGCAGGGGGAGAACAAGGAACTGTCGGATGCGGCAGACCGGTTTGCGGAGGAAGAAAAAGTAACCCAGGCCATGGTAGACTGCCTGATAGAACGGGTGGAGATTTTCAGCGGAGGGCGGATTCAGATTACTTTCCGTTATGGGGATCAGTTTGAAGCAGTGCTCCGTAAGCGGGAAGAGATTGAGGCTGGTGGTGTGGCTGTATAAGCGAAAAGAGGGAAACAGCCTATACATTGTATAAGGAGAGGATGGATGCATGAAAAAGCATCGAAAATACTGTATAGCAGTATATATCAGATTATCCATGGAAGATCTGGACTTAAGCTCTGGCGAAAAAGACGAGAGTTTCAGCATCGCCAACCAGAGAAATTACATCTTTGCCTACCTGAAGCAAAAAGAGGAATTCCGGGATGCGGAAATCAGAGAATTCGTGGACGACGGACACTCCGGTACAAATTTCCAGAGGCCTGCGGTGCAGGAAATGCTTCAGCTGTCCAGGCAGGGAGAAATAGACTGCATCGTAGTCAAAGACCTCTCCCGCTTCGGCCGCAATTATCTTGAAGTGGGAGACTATCTGGAGCAGATTTTCCCCTTTCTGGGCATCCGCTTCGTCAGCATTAACGACGGCTATGACAGCAGGGATTTTTCCGGACAGACCGGGGGCATGGACATTGCCTTTAAAAACTTCATCTATGAAATGTACAGCCGAGATCTGTCGGAAAAGGTGAAGAGCGGCGTCACAACCTGCATGAAACGGGGCGAATACCATTCCGGCTGCATGATATACGGCTATAAAAAGGCAGAGGACGGCAGGGGAATGGCGGTTGACCCGGCGGCCGCAGCCGTAATCCGAAGGATTTTCCAGGAAATTGCAGAGGGAAAGCGTGCCAATCTACTGGCTCGGGAGCTGAACGAAGAAGGAATCCCTACCAGGCTTGCCTATAAACAGGGCAAAGGGGAACAATGCAACAGACATTATCAGGCAGATATCTGGAATCACAACAAAATCCACTCTATCATCCATAACCGGGTGTACCAGGGAGACATGGTCTACCGCAAGTCCGTCCGCACAAAAATCGGCTGCAGCCGCAAAACAAGACAGCCGGAAGATAAGTGGATCATACTGCCGGACCATCACGAAGCCATAGTCAGCAAGGAACTGTTTCGGAAAGCAAACGACAGCATCCGCAAAGGGGAGACCCCGGAGTATGACCGCTGCGGCCTGGAAAGAGGCAGGATTTTCTGCGGATGCTGTGGAAACCGGCTGGAACTGCGCAGGACAAAAAATCCGTATTATCTCTGCAAACGAAAAGACCTGCTGAAAAATTCCGGATGCAATACAATCAGGATTGAAAAAGCGGCCATAGAGAAAGCGGCTTGGACTGTCTGGCAGGAGCATGAACGGGCGTTCGAATCCCTGCCGGAATTCGGCTTCCAACAGGAGAAGCAGAAAAAGATGCAGAAACAGGAAGCAGCGCTGCAGCAGAAACTGTCCCATATTCCGTCGGATAAGATGAAACTGTACGAAAGCTTCCGCACCGGATTGATGACAAAGGACGTGTTCCTTAGAGAAAAGGAACTGCTGAACCGTCAGGAGGAAGAGGTAGGAAAAAAACTGGAAGATATCGCATTACAGATTAGTCGGCAGGAGTCCAAAGCGAAAAGCTATGACAAGCTGTCCGAACTGGTGGGGAAATATGGGGGAGCAGATGCAGCCACAGATGAATTCATGAAAGAGATGGTAGAGAAAGTGGTGGTATATGAGGACAGGCGGATTGAGATTGTATGGCGGTATGGGGATGAGTTTGGGGATTGTGTCTGAAAGGCTGGCAGGGATGTCTGTGGGTGTTTGCCGTCTGGCAGACCGTCCGTTGCCACATTGTGTGCCAGTCTGCCAGAATGGATGAAAAGATAGTGTAAATCACACTGTTTTGTGTTATGATAGAAGCGAACAGATAAGAAGACAGATGATAAGAATGCCGGATTTGCTTATATTATGCATAAATATGGTATAGTACCTGGCTGGCGGCCTGCAGTCTGGTTGTACTGCAAATTTAACCGATGCGAAGTATAAGTTGACATATGTGGATGTTAGGTTAATTTCTGGTTCTAAAGGCGTATGGGCACATGTAAGCGTGGGATGCGAGGTGAGAATAGATGAGCGAGATTGTACTGAATGATGCTGTCATTAAAAAAGTAAAAGAAGAAGCTACAAACATGGTAAAAACGGCAATAGGAAAAGACCTGGTAAAGATAGTTTTATATGGTTCATGTGCGCGCGGTGACTATACACAGGATTCAGATATAGATATTGCCCTGATTATGGCCTGCGACAGACTGGAAGCCAAAAAGTATAATGAAGTAATTGCCGAAATTTCCATGCAGCTGGCAATGAAATATTTTTCGGTAGTCAATTTCGTCTGTCTGCCATATGCCGAATATGCAAAAAAGAAATCCTGGTATTCCTATTTTCGGAACATAGATTCAGAGGGAGAGGTGTTGTATGGATAAAGAATATTTTGATGCACTTGCTCAAATAAGATTGATGAGATCAAAGGAACTGTTGGAAGAAGCAATCGGATTATTGGAGAGAGATTCCTATAAATCAGCAAATAACAGGGCTTTTTATGCGATGGAAAAGGGCATAAAAGCTCTGTTGGCAGTAGTAGGGGTTGAGGTGACAACACATAATGGGGGATTAAAACAGTTTAATTACTGCTTTATCTACAAAGGAGACGGTACTTTTACACCGGAGGATTATCAGAAAATTGCGAGTGCAGAACAAATTCGGAATGCATCTGATTATGATGATTTTTATGTTGCCAGCAAAGAGGAGACAAGGCAGCTGGTAGAAAATACGAAGTACATTGTGGATAAGATAGAGAGGTATATAGTGAGCAGAAAAGGGGAAGAGGCTTAAACAGCAGATTTGGCAGCCAGTGCAGAAAGAGAGCTTTATTATGATATTTTGTGTTATGATAGAAGCGAACAGACAAGAAGACAGATGAAAAAAATGCCAGATTTGCCTACATTATGGATGAATATGGCATAGTATGGAAAAAGTTTAAAATGATATCGTGACGAAAAGGGTACTGCAGGAGAGGATAGCAGGGGAATTCCGGAAAGGAGGCAGGTATGCCGAGGACAGTCAGCATCGGATGCCAGGATTTTGAGAAATTAAGAATTCGCAATAATTTCTATGTGGACAAGACCATGTTTATAAAGGAATGGTGGGAGGCAGAGGATGAGGTGACGCTGATCACCCGCCCCAGGCGCTTTGGGAAGACGCTTACCATGAGCATGCTGGAAAAATTCTTTTCCGTGGAGTATGCCGGGAGGAGCGATTTATTTGAAGGGCTGGATATCTGGAAGGAGGACAAGTATCGGGAACTTCAGGGGACGTATCCTGTGATTTTCATCAGCTTCGCCCCTGTGAAAGAGGGCACCTTTCTGAGCGCGCAGAAGAAAATATTCTTCCTTATCGCGGAACTGTACAACCGGTTCGATTTCCTTCTGAACAGCGGAATCCTGAAAGAGGATGAAAAAGAATACTACCGTAAGGTATCCTTCGACATGGAAGCCCATATTGCCACAGACGCCCTGAAAGCGCTGTCGGGCTTTCTGGCGCGGTATTATGGGAAAAAGACAATCATTCTCCTGGATGAATATGATACGCCCATGCAGGAAGCATATGTCCACGGTTACTGGGAAGAACTGGTATTTTTTACCAGGAGCCTGTTCAATGCTACTTTCAAAACGAATCCCTATGTAGAGCGGGCCATCATGACGGGAATCACCAGGGTAAGTAGGGAATCCATGTTTTCAGATTTGAACAATTTGGAGGTGATAAGTGTCACTTCTGGAAAATATGGCAACGTATTTGGCTTCACGGAAGAGGAAGTATTTGCCGCACTGGATGAATATGCCATGACAGATCGAAAAGATGAAGTGAAGATGTGGTATGATGGGTTTTCATTTGGTCATTGGAAGGATATTTATAATCCATGGTCTATCATAAATTTTTTGGATAAAAGGGCGGCAGCGCCTTACTGGGTAAACACCAGCTCCAACAGCCTGGCGGGGAAACTGGTTCAGGAAGGCAGCCCGGAACTTAAGATGACGATGGAGGGACTGCTGCAGGGAGGGACTTTTCACACTTTCCTGGACGAGCAGATTGTGTTCAGCGAACTGGAAAAAGAGGAAAGCGCAGTCTGGAGCCTGTTGCTTGCCAGCGGATATTTAAAAGCCATATCATCGGCGCTGAATACGGAACATATGGAAATGGAGTACGAGCTGAAGCTCACCAACATGGAAGTTCGTTATATGTTCCTGCATATTATCAGAAAGTGGTTCGGGGCATGCCGCGGAATGCAGGATGGTTTTCTGAAAGCGCTGCTTTCTGATGACCTGGAGGGAATGAACGATTATATGAACGAGGTGTCCGGTGAAATGTTCAGTAGCTTCGACACCGGAAAAAAGCCATCGGCGAAAGCCCAGCCAGAGCGGTTTTATCATGGGTTTGTATTGGGACTTCTGGCTCAGCTGCAGAATCGCTATGTCATAACTTCCAACAGAGAGAGCGGTTTGGGGCGGTATGATATTATGATAGAACCGAAGCAGGCGGGAGATGCCGCATTTATCATCGAATTCAAGGTAGTCCACGCAAAAAGAGGAGAAACTCTGGAAGATGGAGTAAAGGCTGCGCTGCAGCAGATTGAGGAGAAACGGTATGAAGCGGTGCTGTTAAGCAGAGGGATAGAGCCTGGGAAGATCAGGAAGTACGGATTTGCCTTTGAGGGAAGCCAGGTGCTGATTGGGAGAGGGGGAAGATAGTTTGGGAGGCATGGTACGACCTATATTTATCTGCCAGAATAGACAATATGGCAAGGGAATAATGTTTGCTAGAAAGCTGGTTTAAAGAAATAGAACCTAAAATACAAAAAATTTGAAAAACTTTTAGTCCATACTTGACATCAGCAGACGACGGGCCCCATCCCAGTTATACGGCGCAGCTTCTGGACGGGCTGAAGGAGCGGGGAATCCATGCCACGTTTTTTGTGACGGGGGAGCATGCGGAATTACATCCGGATATTATCGGGAGAATGTTTGAAGAGGGGCATCTGATCGGCAACCATACATACAGCCATATCCAGCTGACCAGGAACAACAGGGAGAAGTTCCGGGATGAGCTGATCAAGACAAATGAGATACTGAAGGAGATCACCGGGGAGGAAGTACAGTATGTGCGGCCTCCCTACGGCTCCTGGGACAAGAGCTTCGAGAAGGAGCTGAACATGTTTCCGGTGCTCTGGACGGTGGACCCGTTGGACTGGAGTTCCCGGAATGTGGGGCGGATCACGGAGAAAATTGTCAGTAAGACCGGGGAGAATGACATTATTCTGATGCATGACTATTATGACACTTCCGTGACGGCGGCGCTGAAGGCCATCGACGAGCTGTTGGAGGAGGGGTATACCTTTGTGACGGTGGAGGAGATATTGTTTGACTGACTGCCTTAATGAACAGCAGATTTTTTCGCACGCGGGTGGTATAATGATGGCGGATAAATAAGGCGGCGAAATTGAATGAGTATAGATTGCCGGTGAATAAAAACTTTGGAGGAAGTCATGGACACGCGTTGATATAGAAATGACCCAGCGACTCGATGCTGAAATGATTGAGGCGCAATATAGTGTAAATTTAGTTGTTTCGTGCTATGACAGAAGAGAGCAGACAGGAAGACAGATGAAAAGAATCCCCATCCCAACTATACGGCGCAGCTTTTGGACGGGCTGTAATGTTTATCTAAAGAAATCTTTATACTTCTTACGGTTTTCTCTTTATACTTCCTCTTTATACTGAAATCATCAAATGACAGCGTAACACGCTGAATTCATGACAGGAGGAAGGACATCCCATGTGGCAGTTTTTAAGAGAATATATTAGTGCTCCGGACACGATCGGAGCCATTGCACCCAGCAGCAGGCATCTGGCGGCGGCAATGACGGCTTCTATTGATTTTGATAAAGCGCGCTGCATTGTAGAATACGGGGCGGGGACGGGCGTATTTACCAGAGAGGTGGCGGAAGGAAAAAAGCGGGACACGATTTACATCGTGATTGAGCAGAATGACTGTTTTTACGAAATGCTGCGCAAACAGTTTCAGGGAATGCCGGGGGTGGTGCTGGTCCACGGAGACGCCGGAAATGTCTGCGGCTTTTTAAGAGAACAGGGCTTCCGGCATGCGGATTATATCATTTCCGGCCTGCCGTTTACATCTCTTCCCCGGCAGGTGTCCCACAGAATACTGTCGCAGACCCAAAAGGCCATCGGAACCGAGGGCGTATTTACCACATTCCAGTATACGCTCCTGCGGAAAGCTTTTCTTGAAAATTATTTTAATATCCAGAGGATTGTAAGGGTCTGGAGAAACCTGCCTCCGGCATATGTGCTGCACATGAAATTAGAGTAAAGGCCATAGTCATTCTAACCCTGCCCGAAAGTCATCATTGCACCAAATGCCATTATCATTAGCGTAAGCCATCATTGCAATAAAAGCCATCATTGTAATGAATACTATCATTGCAACGGAAATCAGTATAGAACGTCAAAACAAAGACTGTAAATCGCTTACTACAAAATACCGCCACGGGAAGCAGATCTCTGCGGACGGTGCGGCATGAACCAATATCAGGAGGTATCGTTATGTGGTGTGTCTATTTTCTTGCCTGCGTGCTGCTCCCCATATGTATTCCGGTGCCGGAAACGGCAGTGGTACTGTGGGGGACCGGACAGATCGGCAGCCTGGGGGCCTTTATCCTAGGAGTCACAGGCTCCGTGCTGGGATTGACGATTATGTATTCCTTATCATCCCTGATTGTACATCGTATTTTTAAAGGAAAAAAGGAGAGGCGGCAGCTTGCGTGGCTGCGGCAGCTGACGGGGCGGTACCGCTTATGGATTCTCGGCGTACTGCTGATCGTTCCGCTTGTGTCCGACGAAGTGCTCTGTGCGGGAGCCGCTTTTTTGAAAATATCATTGCCCCGGTTTCTGAAAATTGGTATAATTGCTAAAATCATATCCATCGGTATGATTGCCTTTTCAGGTTTCATTGGCAATTTGTGGGGTCTGAGGCGATGGCAGATGATTGCTGTGGAGCTTCTGTTTATGTTCCTTGCCTCGGCGGCGCTGCAGCATTTCTGCAAAAAGGGAGAAGCAAACTATCATGAAAGAATTCATACTGGTTGTTGACGACGATAAAGATATCTGCAGGCTTCTGGGCATCTACCTGGGCAATGAGGGTTACCGGTACCTCACCTGTGAAAATGCGGCCCAGGCGCTGGATATCCTGGAACACTATCAGGTAGACCTGATCCTGATGGACGTGATGATGCCGGGAATCGACGGCATCAGCGCCTGCCTGCAGATAAGGGAAAAAAGCAGAATGCCCATTATATTCATGTCGGCAAAATCAGAAGACATAGACATCATACAGGGGCTCACGGTAGGGGGAGACGATTATGTGACAAAGCCCTTTCAGCCCATTGAGCTCCTCGCCCGCATCAAAGCCCAGCTCCGCCG
>CAJTSY010000132.1 GCA_910578995.1 uncultured Acetatifactor sp. | reverse complement strand
TCGAATTTATGTCAGTTTATGTCAGATTTCCTGCTCTGCCGGCGTCTCAGGGAAGTGGTTTCCGGTTGGAGACGCGGAGGATTTCAGTCGGTGTTATGAAGCCCTTCCACGATAAGGCGGGAGGGTATTCCAATGGTGCCGCGGAACGGAGCCCTTCAGTCCACAGTGATTTCCAGCAGGGTCAGGATCAGCGCCATCCGCACATAGACGCCATACTGTGCCTGTTTAAAGTACACCGCCCTGGGGTCGTCATCCACCTCAACAGAGATTTCGTTGACCCTGGGAAGGGGATGGAGCACCAACATGTCTTTTTTGGCAAGAGTCATCCGGTCCGGATTCAGGATGTAGAAATCTTTCAGTCTGACATAATCCTCTTCGTTAAAGAAACGTTCCTTCTGAACCCTGGTCATGTACAGCAGATCCAGTTCAGGCATGACATTTTCCAGGCGGATCACTTCCCTGTAGGGGATCCCCTTTTCCTTCAGCATATCTGTGATGTAGTCCGGCACCCGCAGTTCCTCCGGGGAGATAAATACGAAGCGGATCCCGGCGTAACGCACCAGGGCGTTGATCAGGGAGTGTACGGTGCGGCCGAATTTCAGGTCGCCGCAGAGGCCGATGGTAAAGTCCCCCAGGCGCCCTTTCAGGCTCCGGATGGTCAGAAGGTCGGTGAGGGTCTGGGTGGGATGGTGATGCCCGCCGTCCCCGGCGTTGATGACGGGGATGCCGGATTTTTCTGCTGCAACCATGGGAGCGCCCTCCTTGGGATGCCGCATGGCACAGATATCCGCGTAACAGGAGATAATGCGGATGGTGTCGGACACGCTCTCGCCCTTGGCGGCGGAGGAGGAAGCGGCATCGGCAAAGCCCATGACCTGTCCTCCCAGGCGGGTCATGGCAGATTCAAAGCTCAGCCTGGTGCGGGTGCTGGGTTCGTAAAAACAGGTGGCAAGGATCTTGCCGTCGCAGGCGTGGGCATATTTGCCGGGACTGCGTTCGATATCGTTTGCCAGGTCGAACAGCTGTTCAAGTTCTTCGACGGTAAAATCAAGGGGGCGCATCAAATGTCTCATTGTTTTCCTCATTTCTGCGTGCTGATTATGGATGTGGCAGGGCGGAAAGCCGCTGCCTGTCCGGGCTGTGCCGGAAGGGCAGATGCTTTCCGCGCTGTGATGGTGCGCGGGGATGCAGGCCGGTGAGCACGCAGGACCGGATCCTACCCAAAAAGAAGCCGAAGAGAAAACTCTTCGACTCCTGATTGTTATGACTGGAAAGATAATAATTCTTCTACCGCCTTACGTCTGGGAGCGGCGGGTGTCTCAGCGGGATATCCAATAGGAATTAAAGCCACCAGTTCCCTCTCCGCAGGGATCTCAAGCAGCTTCGCGGCATCTTCTTCATCAAACAGACCCATAATCACGGTGCCGAGCCCCTGTTCATAGGCTGCCAGGCAGAACGCTTCTCCTGCGGCTCCCGCGTCATACATCTGCCACCTGTCTCCCTTGGGGGTGGAGAAGGAGCCGTCCCTCTCAAAACCGCTGCGTCCCTTGATCATGGTCACGGCGATTACCATGGGCGCGTTCTCCATGATCTTTCCGTTGCCCGGGAAAATAGAGGTGCATTTGGCCAGGGCGGCCTTCTTCTCCCCTTCTACGGCGATATAGCGGACGATCTGGGTGTGTTTCCAGCTGGGGGCGTAGGAAGCGGTCTCGACAATCTGGGCAAGCAGCTCGTGGGAAACGGGCTGGTCCGTGAATTTGCGGATACTTCTGCGTCCTTTGATACACTCGTTTGCAGTCATCTGTGGAACCTCCTTCAATTGATTTGCGGCAGCTTCCTTTGCCGGGAAAAGCTGATCTCCAATAAGTGACCTGATAACATGATACCACGTTATGGGGGCAGTTTCAATGAATTTTTTGAAAGAGGACAGAAAGATTTGCATATTCGGCAGGATTAGACTATAATGGGAAGGAACGGCAGCCCGGAGGGGTATCTTTCCGGAACGGGAGGGCACTTCTGGAAGAGAGAACGGGATTCCGTAAAAGAGAAAGGACGGGTGCAGAAGATGGGATATGTGGAGAGGAAAAGATGGGTGTTTTTCGGGCTTCCTTTTACCTTTACGAAATATATCATAAAGGAAGACGTGATCACCATAGATGAGGGACTGCTCAAGACCCTGGAAAATGATTGTTACATGTATAAGGTGCAGGATGTGACCCTTACGGCTACCCTGGGGGAGAAGATGTTCGGCCTGGGAACCGTGGTCTGTTATACCGGGGATACCACACATCCGCAGCTGAGTCTGCAGCATATAAAGCATTCCAGGGAAGTGAAGGATTTTATCCTGAAACAGTCCGAGGAGGCAAGGCTGAAGAGACGTACGGTGAATATGCTGGATATTGGTTCCGGCGATGCCGGCGACATGGATGACATGGACGACTGACAGGAAATCAGTGTGCGGGGGTGGAGTTGGACGCTATCCCCGGGGGAAAAGGTCGTGTGGGCCGTGCCGGCCCCATGTTATTCCCCGGAAGAATGCGGGATACGGGTTTTCTTCCGGGTGGGGAGGATGAGGCGTTCAAACAGCAGTCCCGCGCAGAACCAGCAGGGGGCATAGTCCAACCGGATTATTCGGCTGATGTTCCAACGGCTGCGGCCATAGTCCCAGGGACACAGCCTGCGTTTTGAAAGCAGGATTCCGGACAGATATTCCCCGGAGAAAATTAGCGCCATGTAGGTCAGGCCCCGGGTCCAGAAGGATTTCCGGCCAAGCAGGCGGCAGACGGGAGAAAGGACGGCGGCACTGCCATAGATGGGAAACATCCAGAGGGAGGTACTGCCTTTCAGGGTCAGGTCCCGCCGGCGGAGGGCGTCCATGGAGGTAAAGAGGATTTCCATGCACCAGCCGGCAAGTCCGCATTTCAGGAAATTTTCAGTAAACAGACCAAGTTTTTCTTTCATGATAATCATTCCTTTCTGAGGCCGTTGTGTCGAGAGGCTTGACATTCTGCATGGAACAGGCGAAAGATTATTGCAGGGATGTTATCAGTATGTCCTTGACCGGGGAGAAATATTACAGTTACTGTGAAAGGCTTGTAACCTGCCTTGCGGAATCCGCGCAGTCAAAATGAGCTCTCCTGCAACGAAATCCCCTATCCTATGGCATGCAGGACAGCGGTACGCCAGACCGTAGTCAAAAGGACGGTACGCCGTCTTGGCAGTTTGTTTTTTTACAGGGAGTCCGGGACCCTGCGCGCGTTTCCGGGAGGCGGGGCGGACGGCGCAGGCGGAGAGAAGAAGGTGTGGAGATGAATTACAGGGAAGTGATGGAATATATAGGGCAGGCAGGGCAGCATGGCATTTCTCCCGGCCTGGACAGTACCAGGGAGCTGTGCAGGCGGCTTGGGGATCCCCAGGGGAAGCTGAAATTTGTTCATGTGGCGGGAACCAACGGCAAAGGTTCCGTGTCGTCCTATGTGGCTTCGGTTCTGAAGTGCGGCGGATACAGGGTGGGCAGATTCCTTTCTCCGGCTGTTTTTGAATACAGGGAGATAATACAGGTCAATGACCGTCCTATTCCAAAGACCGCCCTTTGCGAGGGGATGGAGGAGGTACGCCGGGCCTGTGATGAGATTACCGGGGAGGGAAGGCCCCATCCCACTTTGTTCGAGATGGAAACGGCCCTGGGGTTCTGGTATTTTCGGAAGAAAAATTGCGACATAGTGGTGCTGGAGACAGGGATGGGCGGGCTGCTGGATGCCACCAATGTGATAGAGAGCTGCCTTGTGGCCGTTCTTACCCCGGTCAGCATGGATCACATGAAATTTCTGGGCGAAACCCTTCCTGAGATCGCGGCACAGAAGGCGGGGATCATTAAAAGGGGCTGCCCGGTGGTTTTGGCTGCCCAGGACAGGGAGGTTATGGAGGTGGTCTCCCGGAAAGCCGGTGAACTGGACTGTCCTCTGACCGTTGTGGAGAAAGAGGGGCTGTCCCATGTCCGGCCCGGGCTGGAGCGGCAGAAGTTTGACTACAGGGGATGGAAAAATATGGAGATATCCCTGGGGGGAGTGTACCAGACGGAAAATGCGGCGGTGGCCCTGGAGGTTTTGGGGATCCTTGGCAAAACGGGATTTCCGGTGTCGGAGGCGGCACTGCGGAAGGGAATGGCTGCGGCAGTCTGGCCCGGCAGATTTACAGCGGTGGGCAGAAAGCCTTATTTTATTGTGGACGGGGCCCACAACGAGGACGGGGCCAGAAGGCTTGCGGAAAGTCTGGAAAGTTGTTTTCCCGATAAGCGGATGATCTTTATCATGGGCATGCTGAAGGATAAGGAATACGGAAAGGTGATTGCATTGACCCATTTCCTGGCGGATCAGATTATCACGGTGACGCCGCCGGGCAATCCAAGGGCGCTGCCTGCCTATGAACTGGCCTGTGAGGCGGCGAAAGTGCACAGGGATGTGACGGCGGCGGACAGTCTGGAGGAAGCGGTGGAGATGAGCCGCCTGCTGGCAGGGAAGGAGGATGTGATTGTGGCATTCGGATCTCTTTCTTATCTGGGAAAACTGATGGAGATAGCAGGTTTTGGGGGGAAAGGAAAGGGACGGAAATGATAGATCAGGAGAAGATCAGACAGGCGGTGACACTGCTTCTGGAAGGAATAGGGGAGGACCCCTCCAGGGAGGGACTGCGTGACACCCCGGAACGGGTTGCCAGGATGTATGGGGAAATTTTTTCCGGCATGGAGGCGGATGCTTCGGTTCCGCTGTCCAGGGTGTTCGGGGTGGACGACGGCGGAATGGTTCTGGAGAAAGATATCACATTTTATTCCATGTGCGAGCACCATCTGATGCCTTTTTACGGAAAAGCCCACATCGCCTATGTTCCGGAGGGAAAGGTGGCGGGTCTGAGCAAGCTTGCCAGGACCGTGGAAATATATGCTGCCAGGCTGCAGCTACAGGAAAAGATGACAGGGCAGATCGCGGATGCGCTGATGAGGCATCTGGCTCCCCGGGGAGTGATGGTGATGCTTGAGGCGGAGCATATGTGCATGACCATGCGGGGGGTGAAGAAGCCGGGAAGCAGAACGGTGAGCGTGGCTGTGAGGGGAGTTTTTGAGACGGAGCCCGGACTCCAGGACAGGTTTTACCAGATGATGGGGAGGTACATATGAAGATTGGAAACAGGGAATTTCATACAGAAGGACATACCTATGTGATGGGGATTCTGAACCTGACGCCGGATTCCTTTTCGGACGGGGGGAAATGGAACGACAGGGATAGGGCGCTGCGGCATGTGGAGGAAATGGCTGCGGCAGGTGCGGATATCATTGACATCGGAGGGGAATCCACCAGGCCCGGGTATACCTTTTTGCCGGAGGAGGAGGAAATTGCCAGGGTGGTGCCGGTGGTTCAGGCGGTGAAGGCGGCTTTTGACATTCCGGTGTCCCTGGATACCTATAAACCGAAGGTGGCCCTTGCGGGAATTTCAGCGGGAGTGGATCTGGTCAATGATATATGGGGACTGAAATATGATCCCCAAATGGCAGGAATCATAGGGGAGAGCGGTCTTCCCTGCTGTCTGATGCATAACCGGAATAATACGGAATACCATTCTTTTATAGACGATGTAAAGAACGACCTGAAAGAAACCCTCCGTCTGGCAGGGAAGGCAGGTATCGCCGCGGAGAAGATTATTCTGGATCCGGGCATTGGGTTCGCGAAAAGCCGGGAACAGAATCTGCAGGTGATCCGCTGCCTGGAGGAACTGAAGGAACTGGGCTGTCCCCTGCTTCTGGGGTGCAGCAGGAAGTCTGTCATCGGATTGACCCTGGATCTGCCGGTGGACCAGAGACTGGAGGGCACGCTGGTCACCACTGTGATGGCTGTCATGAAGGGATGTATGTTTGTGCGGGTTCATGATGTAAAGGAAAATGTGCGGGCTGTCAGGATGACGGAGGCTGTTCTGTATTCTTAAGACTGAGCAGTGCAGACGGAAGGACAGGAGGAACTGTATTGCGAAAGAAGGTACGCGGAGAAGCATATGGAAGACTGTAGGGAAGCGGAGGCGGCGGAAGGCCGGCCAGGAGCAGGTAGCAGGCAGTGGAAGGCCGGCCGGAAGCAGGGGACAGGAGACGGGAGGCCGGTTAGAAACAGGGGAGCAGGCGGAAGACTGTAGGGAAGCGGAGGCGGCGGAAGGCCGGTGGGAAGCAGGGGAGCAGGTGGGAAGCGGTGGAGCTGCGGGAAACTAGCCGGAGGCAGGGGGCTGCGAAGGATTCGGTGGATATTGTGAAAAACAGGAGGCGGTATATGAATATGGAATATGCGGGGGATGAGATCCGCGTAAAAAAACTGGAAGTATTCGCGCACCATGGGGTATATCCGAAAGAGACGGAGGAGGGACAGATATTCTATATTAATGCGGTTCTCTATACGGATACGTCCAGGGCAGGGAAGAGCGACGAGCTGGAGCACACGGTTGACTACGGATCCCTATGTCGTTTTATCACCGGATGGATGCAGGAAAACACCTGCAGGCTGTTGGAGGCAGTGGCGGAGAAAATGTCAGAAGCGATTCTGCTCAGGTATGAACGGGTACGGGCCATGGACCTGGAAATTGAAAAACCTTTTGCGCCGATTCCGCTTCCTTTTGAAAATATATCTGTCAAAATCCACCGGGGATGGCACAGGGCTTATGTGGCCCTGGGGTCCAACATGGGAGACAGGGAGGCATATCTGTCCGGCGCCGTGAAAGCCATGGAATCACATCCCCTCATCAAAGTCAGGAAGGTTTCGGAGCTGTTGGTCACGAAACCCTACGGGGGAGTGGAGCAGGAAGACTTTTTAAACGGGGCAGCGGAAATAGAGACGCTCCTGAATCCGGAGCAGCTCCTGGAAGCTCTGCAGGAAATGGAACAGGCGGCGGGCAGGGAGAGACTGGTGCACTGGGGCCCCAGGACACTGGATCTGGACATTCTGTTTTACGACAGAATAGTAATAGAGAGCGAGCGGCTGGCAATACCCCATCCGGACCTGGAGAACCGCCGCTTTGTACTGGAACCCATGGCAGCCATCGCACCCTGGCTGCGTCATCCGGTAACGGGAAAGACAATCACCGGGCTGTTGAGGGAACTGGGCGTATGGGAGCGCGGCGGATCATGAGGGCAGGTATCTGTCCAGAAAATGGGCACAGAATCCGGTGAAAATTCCCGTGATGATACCGCTTAAAACCAGAAACGGAAGATAGGCCAGTACTCCCGGGGTGGCGGTGATGATCCAGGCAGTGAAGAGCTGTCCCAGATTGTGGGCCAGGCCGCCGGAGGCTCCTGTGAGGAAGAGCAGTTTCTTCTGCAGAAGGGCCATGACCCCTGCCATTACCGCAAGGCTGGCCATACCTCCTGCCAGACTGTACAGCAGGGAAAGGGCCTGCCCGAACAGCAGGGCGGACAAAAAGATTCTGCAGAACAGAACCAACAGCGCGTCCCTGGCGGAAAAGCGGCGGAGCAGGACCAGGGTGACGATATTGGCCAGGCCAAGCTTGATTCCGGGAATGGGAACCAGGGGGGGAATGGCGCTCTCAATGACATAGACAGCCAGGGAAGCGGTGGTAAAAAGGGCTAAAAGGGTTAACTTTTTTATGTTCATGGCGTGCTCCTCTGATTTGGCGGTTGATGGGCCTGCCTGACCATATATTGCGCAGGCATTGCGTGGTACACTAGTATGACCCTCACCAATTAACCACATGTTTCACTTGTCTAAATTTCCGTCTGCGTCGTTGTCGTCGGTCAACGATGCCACCGCATCGCCTCCCTCCTCCGCCTAGCAGGCCGAAAATTTATCCTTCGTGAAACATAGTGGTAATTGGTGTGGGTCATACTAGTAAGTTACAATATCCGGTACAGGCTCTGTCTCCCGGGAATCCGGTACGGGCCGCAGCTGAATGACCAGACGGTTGGGCAGGCAGGTGATGGGCAGCCTGGAATCGCTGATAAAGCCCTGGCGGACACAGAGCTTATCCGGGCAGTCGGCAGAACGGATTCCGATGCTTCCCGGCCTGACTTCAACTTCGTTGACACAGCCGTTTTCGCCTGTTATGGTAAAAAGCCGCGTTTCCGTATCTTCGTTTAAAGGAATGCTCATGATCAGTATACCGTTTTGGTAGATATCTGCCGTGTAGGAAGCCTCCTTTTCGGCGGGTTTAAGCAGCGCAGCCAGGCTGAACAGGCATAAAAGAATGAGAAGAACTGTCAGCAGGACAGCACTTTTTTTATAACCGGAATTCTTGTTCACGATAATAACCTTTCTGTGGATGAATTTGTGTCTGCGGGCAGGAAGTTATGGGAAAGATATCCTGCTGAAATATAGTATAACAAAGGGAAGGGGAAAAATGAAGTTTTTTTTCAGGATGGTGCTGCTTGCGTGGATGCTCGTCTTCTGTTCCGGCTGCGGGCTGCGGGAGGAAGGGGGAAAGGCCGGGGGCGGTGGTGGGCAGGAAGCGGCAGGAGAGACGGCAGACGGCGTGTGGCAGCAGGTGGACACCGCTATGGGGACAGTGGTGCAGCAGACTGTTTACGGGTCCGGGGAGGAAGTCCGGGAATATTTTGACCGCGCCGGGATTCTTCTGGAAAATCTGGAGCAGGATCAGATCTCCTGGAGACTGGAGACATCGGAGGTATTCCGCATAAACCAGTGCGCGGGGAGGGACGAAGGATGTAGGATTTCAGAAGATATGGGGCGGTTGCTGCAGGCCTGCCTCCAGCTTTCCCGGAAATCGGAAGGCGCCTTTGATATAACCCTTGGACCGTTGGTGCGTCTTTGGAATATCGATAAATGGGCTGTGGGAGGAAACGGGGATGATTTTCCGGTACCCTCCGGGGATGAAATCCGGAAGACGTTGGAGCTGTGCGGAAGCGGCAGAGTCCGGTTGGAGGTTCGGAATCCGGAGGGAGAGGCTTCTTTCGGGGAAGTTCTGGAAGAGAGGATTTCCGAAGGAGATTCGTTGGAAGGCGGTTCCTTCGGGAAAGCCCTGGAGGAGGGGATTTCCGAAGGAGATTCGTTGGAAGGAGGTTCCTTTGGGGAAGCCCTGGAGGAGAGGATTTCCGAAGGAGGTTCGTTGGAAGGAGGTTCCTTTGGGGAAGCCCTGGAGGAGGGGGACTTCTCCGGGAGAGGATCAGGGCAGGAGTTTCGGATTTGGCTGCCAGACGGAATGCAGTTGGATCTGGGAGCTGTAGGAAAGGGAGTTGCCCTGTCACGGTTCTGTGACCTCCTGAAGGGGGAAAACGGCATTACCGGGGCAGTGGTGTCACTTGGGGGCAGTATCCTGACTTATGGGGAAAAAGCGGACGGCACTCCATGGAAGGTCGGCATTGTGGATCCGTTTGACACATCCTCCAATGTAGGGGTACTGACGCTGGAGGGACAGTGGTTCATATCCACGTCGGGGGATTATGAGAGATATGTGGAGGCGGGGGGTGTGCGCTACCATCACATTCTGGATCCCGCTACCGGGTACCCGGCGGAGTGCGGGGTGCGGGGCGTGACCATCCTGGCCGGGGACGGGCTGCTCAGTGACGGCCTGTCCACAGCCTGTTTTCTTCTGGGGCCAGACAGGGGGATGACACTGGCCGGGGAATATGGGGCAGAGGTGCTGTTTGTGATGGAGGATGGCGAAATCGTGATGTCGGAGGGCATGAAAGAGTATTTCCAGGAAAGATAGGACGAACAAAAACAGGAGGATGCATATGATTCGGAATATAATATTTGATATAGGAAATGTGTTGACGGATTTCCGGTGGAGGGAGTTTCTCGCGGACAAGGGATTTGACGAGACAATGGTGGCACGTATTGCCCGGGCTTCTGTGCTGACGCCTCTGTGGGACGAGGTGGACAGGGGAGTGTGGGAGACCGACAAACTGCTGCGGGAATTCGTCAGGATGGATCCGGAGATCGAGCCGGAGATCCGCATGGCTTTTGGCGATGTGCACGGTATGGTGACAAAGCGTGACTACGCCATTCCCTGGATTCAGCGACTGAAGGATCAGGGATATCGTGTATATTACTTGTCGAATTTTTCTGCCAAGGCCTATGAGGACTGCAGGGACGCACTTGATTTTATGCCTTTCATGGACGGAGGAATCCTGTCCTACAGGGAGAAGGTGGTCAAACCGGATGCGGAAATTTACAGGCTGCTGCTGTCCAGATATTCCATGAAGGCGGAAGAGAGTGTATTTATTGACGATACTGCGAAAAACGTAGAGGCGGCGGAGGCCCTTGGCATCCATGGCATTTGCTTTAAGACCAGGGAGCAGGCAGAGGCCGAACTGGAGCTCCTGGGGGTGTGCCGGAATAAATGAAAAAGTGGGGACAGGCAAAGCCGTAGTGTTGCGTGAAATATAAGAACTCCTATGCTATAATGATATTGGTTTCGCAGGCCATATCAAAAGCATAGGAGGGGGATCCCAAATGGAAATGTAACCGGTGTAACCAAAAAGAAATCCAGCAAACCCGCATGTTTACTGGATTTCTTGAAGCTGCTGACGGGAATCGGACCCGTGACCTCCGCACTACCAATGCGACGCTCTACCGACTGAGCCACAGCAGCATGTGAGTGTGTTACCACAACCACAAGTGATATTATACCAATGACGGTTCTATTTGTCAACAGATTTTTTTGATTTTTTTGTCAAA
>CAJTSY010000131.1 GCA_910578995.1 uncultured Acetatifactor sp. | reverse complement strand
AAGGCTGCCTGTGCCGGAGGAAGGTGGCACTGGAGCGGGGAGTAGGCTGCCTGTGCCGGAGGAAGGTGTCATTGGAGCAGGGCGAAGGCTGCCTGTGACGGAGGAAGGTGTCATTGGAGCGGGGAGTAGGCTGCCTGTGTCGGGGGAAGGTGGCACTGGAGCGGGGAGTGGGCTGCCTGTACCGGGGGAAAGGGACTCCGATTCGGGAAAAACGGGGACGGGGTTGAAAACCGGGCATGCGGAAGAAGGCACCCAACTCCGGAACGATATCCTGAATCTGACAGCAGAAAAGGAAATTCAGGCTTCTTCAAATTCAGATTTTGTGGAGAAAGAATCCGCTGCATTATTAAAGGAAGAAACTGTTCAGCATACAGCGGTGTCAGGGGAAGGAGAGATTCAACCCTCAACACTGCAGAAGAAATCGGAATTGCAATGCACAGTACCATCAGAGAAAGGTGAATCGCAGCACGCAGTACTATCAGAGAAAGCAGAATCACAGTACACAGCATGGCCCGACAGCATGGAGGCATGGAATGCTGCGCATCAAATTGGAAACGGTATGAATGCAGCATCAGAGCCCGGAGACGAATGGAACATTTTGAAAGAGGCCCTGACCGACACAGAGCGGCAGGCATTACGCATCATTTTGAACGATAAAGCGGACTTAAAGCAGTTTGCCGACGAACAGGGCATCATGTTGGAGGTTCTGGCAGAGGGCATCAACGACAAGGCATCCGACGCGGTGGGCGACGGGCTGCTGGACAATGAATTCGAGGTCTATGAAGACTATCTGGAAGACGTAAGAAGAATGTTGGATGCGTTGTAATTTGAAGTTTCCTTTTCACGATATTTCATTCACAGAGTTCATTCATGGGAAGCGCCTAAATATAGTATGCAGTGTGAATGGCAGACACGGTTTTACGATTAAGTATACAGAGTGAGGCAGCTTTCTGTTTGAACGTGGTAATACAAGACAGTAATCAACTTGAAACTGGCAGGGGAAGTATGATGAAAACATTAATATTGAATGGCTCTCCCAGAATAGACAGAGGCACAGGCAACAATACCAACGAAAGACCTGCCGTGGGGGACACGGATGTGCGTTCAATCCCTGCCCATTTCCGGAAAAAGAGGTAACATAAATGTTGAGAATCGAAAAAATAAATGGAAAAAATGTCTGGGATATTGTAAAATTAAGTGTCAAAGAGGAACAGGCAAACTTTGTGGCGGAGAATAAAACCAGTATAATCGAAGCATACACCACCATTACAGGAGGCGGGCAGGCTTTCCCCTTTGGGATTTATGATGACGACTTGCCTGTAGGTTTCTGCATGATAGGATATGATGTGGATGACTACTGGGAGGATGCGCCGGAGATTGCCTACAATAATTACAATCTCTGGCGGCTGATGATAGATAAGCGCTATCAGCATCGCGGTTATGGGAGAGAGGCAATAAAGCTTGCACTGGATTTCATCCGGACAAAGCCCTGCGGGGATGCGGAATACTGTTGGCTGTCCTACGAGCCCGAAAACGAAATTGCGAAGGAACTTTATCATTCTTTTGGATTTTCGGAGACCGGGGACATGGATGGGGAAGAAATTATTGCAGCTCTCAGGCTTTCTCCTTATTAAGGAAGTGTTACGGTAGAATTCGCGGGAATCATTTTATGATTTGCTGTGGAACAGGATATTTTCTGATACGAGTCTGTAGCGTTTTTCGTAATGTTTCCGGGATTTTCCCTGAACATATTGCAGGAACCGTTTCGCGGATCCTGCAATCAAAAGGAAATAAATACCGGCAGAAGAGAAAGAGATTCTCCCGGAGCGGATTCCGGAGAAGGTCCTGAAAGCCTTTCGGCAGATTGCGGGCAGGGAGCCGTACTGGTGGAGAGAAACGAATGTAAAGTGCGACATTACTTTCGCGGTTTTGGAGGCATGTGTGCCGGTGCTGGGCGTTTAACAACGAAATTCTGCGTTTTTCGGCAAAGTTCTGGTTCTGGCATGGCCCGGGCAGTAAGTTCGAATTTACGTTTTGGTACAGGATTTAAAGAAATGAGGAAAGCCATATGGACAGACAGGTACCTGCGAGAATTGCAAATATTTTAATCAACGCCCTGAAAGGCGGCGTGGTGCCCAGGGCGGGCCTGGAATACATCACGGTAGGCCGTACCCGGGAAATCTCCGCCATACTGCATGACATTGACATGATTGAGGAGGGCGGCGCGTCCTTCCGCTTCATCGTGGGGAAGTACGGCAGCGGCAAAAGCTTCCTGCTGCAGACCATCCGGAACCATGCCACCGCCAGGGGCTTTGCGGTGGTGGACGCGGACCTGTCGCCGGAGCGGCGTTTCGCGGGGACGAAGGGGCAGGGGCTTGCCACCTACAAGGAACTGATCCAGAATCTTTCCACCAAATCAAAGCCTGACGGCGGCGCGCTGCCGCTTATATTGGAGAAATGGATTTCCGGCATCCAGACGGAGGTTAGGACCGCTTCAGGACTGGAGGGGGAAGCCTTTGAGGCGGAGGTGGAGAGGCAGATTTACGCGGTGGCCGGCTCCCTGGAAGGAATGGTGAACGGCTTCGAGTTTGCCAGGGCGGTGGCTCTTTACTGGAGGGCGTACAAGGAGGACGATGCTGCCCTGAAATCCAACGTCCTGCGGTGGTTTCGGGGAGAATACCCTTCCCGCAGGGAGTCCAAAGAGGAACTGGGAATCAATTTCATCGTAAACGACGAGACCTGGTACGATTTCCTGAAGCTTTTCGCGGCGTTCCTGGTGGGGGCGGGCTATAAGGGCCTGTTGGTCATCATCGACGAGCTTGTGAATATATTCAAAATACCGAATTCTATTACACGGGCTAATAACTATGAGAAAATCCTCACCATGTACAATGACGTGCTCCAGGGCAAGGCGAAATACATCGGCTTCCTCATGGGCGGCACCCCACAGTGTATCGAGGATAAGTATAAGGGCGTGTTCAGCTACGAAGCCCTGCGTTCCCGTCTGGCGGAGGGACATTTTGCCGCCGGGGAGATAAGGGATTTTTCCGCCCCCATTATCCGCCTGCAGATGCTGAACCAGGAGGAAATGTATATCCTGGTGGAAAAGCTGCGGGACATCCATGCCGGGCTTTATAAATATGAACCGGTTCTGAAGCATGAGGATCTGGTGTATTTCCTCACCGTGGAATACAACCGGGTGGGAGCCCAGAGCCATATCACGCCCAGGGAAATCATCCGGGATTTCATTGAACTGGTGAACATCCTCCACCAGAATCCGGAAAAAACCGTGGCGGAAATCCTGGGGGACAACAGCTTCGAGATGGCGAAGGGCGGACTTGCCGGGGAGGATGTGGCAGAGGAGTTCCGGGAGTTTGAGATATAGGGTTTTGGGAGATGTTACGACATTTTTATTGAAATTTTTTTGTGTATCGCTTATACTGATTATGTGGGTCAGGCAGGCGAATCTCAGCAGATAGGGATGCTGCCTGCACATACATATTATTTGAGGAGGGAAATATGGGTAAGATAATAAAGTTTCTTTTGACAGCTATCCTTTGTCTGTTTTTGCTGGGGATGGTTATGGGGTTAGTGGAGCAGTTCGGCGGCGTTCTGATCGCGATAGCGGCCATCGGGGCTGTCGTTGTCGTGGTAGGAAAAAAATCTTCAGATAAATCATCTCAGTCCAATCTGGAGGCTAAGCAGGAGCCGCCGAAGCCCATAACCGCGCCTGCGCCGGAGCCTGTGAAGAAAGCCGAGGATGATAAAATAGAGAAATTGCATGTAGACATAGAAGATTGAGCGGCAGGAAGGGATGTGTTTATGTTAAACAATGAACTGCGGAGCGACATAAACCGCTTTCAGGATATCATCAGGAATTTATCCATGGGCGTGAATCGTTCCGGTATTTCATGGAGGGACGCGCAATATGCGGAACTCGCGGGAAAGATCCAAAGCCTTGCATCCTCTTCCAAAGATGTGATTCAGGCAGGGGAGAGATGCATGGATGCGATGAGGAGATTTGATGATATTGCATCGGAGGTATAGGGATATATGGCAGGGGTAAACGTTTCAAGAGAGGCCTTAAGGGGCGTCAGAACGTCATTGAACCAGTTTAAAACAGAGATTGCGGATGTCCCTTTCTCTATGGAGAGGCATGCCGGTATGCTGCAGTCGGAATGCGAAAGCGCCATCTGGAATGTAGAATCTCAAATCGATCAGCTGGAGCAGCAGATATCCTGCAAAAATGCGGAACTGAGGCAATTACAGAATGATTTAGCCAGTGCCGGGAACCAGTTAGCGGATACAGAAAAAGCAAAACAGAAAACAGAGCAGGCCCTGGCGGGAATCGAAAGAGAGCTGAAAAGCTGTAAAAGCGAAGTATCACGTCTGCGCGCCGCGCTTTCTTCCTGCGATGAAAATGGGCGGGCACAGCTCCAGATGGATGTCAATATGGCCGAACGTCGGCTTGCCGAGTTACAGGGGCATGCGTACGAGGCGGCGAAAGAATACGAGAATCAGGAAATAATGATCCAGAAATTAAATGCCGAGCTCAGAAGAACCGAAGCGGAAATCAGACATACGGAAAGCGAGATACGGGATCTGGAGGCGGAGCTTTCCAGAAAAGAAAGTAAGTGGGACAGGCTGAACATGGCATATAACAACCTGAAGGCCGAACTGGACGGTTTTACAAATTCCGTGAGGCGCTTTTCCGAACATGCGTTGGCGCAGACACAGCAGGATATCGCGGGCGTGGATCAATGCATTCAGTATATTGACGATTATATGGCAACGAATCTATAAAATGGAGGAACTGAGAATGAGCGGCGAAATCTGGGATTTCTTGAAATACCGGCAGTTGTTTCCGGGCCTGGAATGGCTTTACTCTGCCATTGATTCCAAAGACAGAGAAGCTTTAAAAAAAAGAATTGATGAGATCAGGGCTGCCGGGAACAGGGCGACAGACTTCATCAATGAAAACTGGAAGCCATCCCGTGACTTTCCGCATTATATTCCCATAGCAACAGCAAGTATCCGTTCAGGCATCCAGGAGAGCCTGTTTGGGTTTCAGGCAATCGCGGAAGCCTTCCGTGTGGATGCAGCGGGAGAACAGCCTCCTGTTTTTAACTTGCCGTATGCGTTGGATATAGATAAAAATACGAATATTTTAGTGGAGGGCGCAGGAGAGAAAACAGAAATCTGCCAGCGCTTCCTTCGCGATATCATTTGGGGATTTCTGGTTTTTGTTCCGGCCACGAAGCTGAATATCAGTGTCTTTGACTGCGAGAGCATGGGAAGCAGCATAGCTGCGCTCTTTGATCTGAAAAAACAGAATCCGGATCTGTTTGACCGCGACATCTGTACGAACAAGGAGATGGTTTATGAGAAATTAAGCATGCTGAACATGCAGATTACCGACTGCATCCAAAATAAGCTCGGCAGCAGATATCGCACCTTGATGGAGTACAACAGGAAGAATCCGGCGGGGAGCGAACCTGTCCGGTTACTGATGATCAACGATTTTCCCAGCGGCTTTGATTCCAGAAATGTGGAGCTTCTCCAGAATATCCTTAAAAATGGGGGCAAGTGCGGGATTTATGTACTGCTTCATTATAACAGGGATATTCCCTTTTCGCGTTATGAAAACATGGAGAATACCGTAGAAGATTTTAAAAGATATGTCTGTGCATTCGATGAAAAAAATTTTCCGAAGCCCCGAACCGATGTCCTTTGTGACGGGAAACTGGCATTCCCGGATCGCGGAGCCGAGTGGTTCGCCCTGGCTTACGCGAAGGAATCGGAAAAGATCAGGAAGCAGGGAATCTTATTCGACAATATCCTGGATCAGGAGCTGTTCGCAAGGAACGCTTCCTCATCCCTGGAAATACCGATCGGTATCGGAGATGGGGGCGGAACCACGTCCATATCCTTTGGCAGGGGGTCATCGCATCATGCCCTTATTGCGGGCGCTACCGGCTCCGGAAAGTCACAGCTTATACATACCATGATCATCAGCGCGATGATGCACTATTCGCCGGATGAGGTCAACCTGTACCTGATGGATTTTAAAAACGGAACGGAGTTTAAGATTTATGATTCCTACAGGCTGCCCCATATCAGGCTTCTGGCAATCGATGCCATGCAGGAGTTCGGAGAGAGCATTTTGGAGGAACTGCTTAACGAGGTCAATCGGCGGAGCGAGCAGTTCAAGAGGACGGGGGTGTCCAAGATGGCGGATTATGTGGGCACAACCGGGAAGCCGATGCCGCGGATTCTTGTGATCATGGACGAATTTCAGCAGCTGTTCAACAGTTCCGCAAACCGGGTGATTGCGGGCCATTGCGCGGAGCTTGCCAAGAGGATTGTCACGGAGGGCCGGTCATACGGCATCCACCTGCTGATGGCGACGCAGTCCACCAAGATTGTCTCAGGCCTGAGCATAGACATGGGTACGATTGAGCAGATGCGTATCCGTATCGGCTTAAAGTGCAATGAGGACGACGCAAGGTTCCTGTTCAAAGACAATGATATCAAAGCGGTGGGGATGATGAAGGGACCCATCGGTACTGCCGTCATAAACCAGGAGTATACGGAGGGTGAAAACAGGAAATTCCGGGCAGCTTATTGCAATCCGGATGAAAGGGGAAAATATCTGGAGGCTATCGCGCGGAAATTTGCGGAGGCATCGTGCGAAAAGAGGACGTTTGAGGGAAGCAGGACTATAGATCTGCTGGATGTGCTTCGCAGGGAGGAGGGCAGGCAGCCGGAGGATCCTGTGATCAGCGTGGAAGTGGGCGAATGCATCAAAGTGGCTCCGCCGCTGTCCATCAGATTCGGAAAACAGAAAATACACAACATTTTGATTTGCGGCGCCGACGAGAAAATGGCGGGCAATCTTTTCTATCTGATGAACTGGGATATTCTGCGCAATCCGTATTCCCGTTTCTATTGCATCGACGGGAATCTTCTCGTCGATGAGATGGGCAGTATGCCTTATTATGAGATTTTTCGGCAATATGGAGAACGGTTTAAGCTGGCGGAATCCCGCGGCGATATCATCAGATTCATCCATGAAGTTTATGATCTATACAAAGAAAAGAAAAAGCATAATACAAAGGAAACTATTTTTGTCGGCATCCGGAATTTTCAGTTTCTTGATATTGTCAAGCAGATGATGAAGGGCGATATGATTGACGAGAGCGAATATCTGGATCCGGATGAGGAGGCATCCTTTGATACGGGCGATCCGTTTGCGGCAGAAGGCGGATTTGACTTCGGAGTGGGGATGGGCACCGCATCTAACTCCGATCCGACGGGCGTATCAGAGCGTATGATCAAGCTGATAACGGACGGAACGGCATACGGCATCCATTTTATCCTGACATCCATGGAATACCAGAGCATCAAGGAAAATATGTATTATGGGGAAAATGTGTTGTCAAAGTTTCCGGAAAAGTTCGTCTTTTCCCTGAATGATGCGGATGCGGACGCTTTGATCCCGGGCATTTCCGTAGCCGCGCTGACGGGCAATACGGTTTATTATACGGATTCCGTGAAGGACACATGCCAGGTGAAGCCCTATGTATTCCCGGAAATCAGGGATCTGGCGTGGTTTGTCAATGCAGAGCCGGCATGGAAGGCTTATGCCGCAGAGGAGTATGAGACTGCCCTGAGGTTGTATGAAGAGTTGGCGGAGAAAGGATTTGTCAAAGCGCAATATAACTGCGGCTGGATGTACGATAAAGGAAAAGGGACGCCGCCCAATAAGGAGGCTGCACTTCGGTGGTATGAGAAGGCAGCACAGCAGGGGCATAAAGTAGCGCAATATAACTGCGGCTGGATGTACGATAAAGGAGAAGGGACGCTGCCAAATAAGGAGACTGCCCTTCAGTGGTATGAGAAAGCAGCAAAACAGGGGGATAAAGAAGCGCAATATAAGTGCGGTTGGATGTACTTTGGCGGCGAGGGTATTGCGGCAGATAAAGAAACAGCTCTCAGATGGTGGGAGGAAGCGGCAAAGCAGGGGGACAAAGAAGCGCAATTTTGCTGCGGCTGTATGTACTATGACGGCGAGGGGACATCGGCGGATAAGGAGACTGCCCTGCATTGGTATGAGAAAGCAGCAGAGCAGGGGGATAAAGAAGCGCAATATAGCTGTGGCTTGATGTACGCTAATGGAGAAGGGACAGAGGCAAATAAGGAGACTGCTCTTCAGTGGCATGAGAAAGCAGCAGCGCAAGGACATATAGAAGCGCAATATAACTGCGGCTTGATGTACGCTAATGGAGAAGGGACAGAGGCAAATGAGGCGACTGCCCTTCAGTGGTATGAGAAAGCAGCATCACAGGGACATAAAGATGCGCAATTTCAATGCGGCTGGATGTACTATAATGGCAAGGGAACTGCGGCAGATAAAGAAACGGCTCTTAGATGGTGGGAAGAAGCGGCCAGGCAGGGAGATAAAGCGGCTCAATACAACTGCGGCTTGTTGTATTCGAAAGGCGATGGAACGGCAGTAAATAAGGAAGCGGCCTTAAAGTGGTATGAGCAGGCAGCAGGACAAGGGGATACCAATGCGCAGTACAACTGCGGCGTGATGTACGCTAATGGTGAGGGGACATCGGCGAATCCGGAGACCGCCCTGCAATGGTATGAGAAAGCGGCATCACAGGGGCATAAAGAAGCGCAATATAACTGCGGCGTGATGTATGCTAACGGGAACGGGACATCGGCGAATCCGGCGACCGCCCTGCAATGGTATGAGAAAGCGGCATCACAGGGGCATAAAGAAGCGCAATATAACTGCGGCGTGATGTATGCTAACGGGAACGGGACATCGGCGAATCCGGCGACCGCCCTGCAATGGTATGAGAAAGCGGCATCACAGGGGCATAAAGAAGCGCAATATAACTGCGGCGTGATGTATGCTAACGGGAACGGGACATCGGCGAATCCGGCGACTGCCCTGCAATGGTATGAGAAAGCGGCATCACAGGGGCATATAGACGCACAATTTAAATGCGGCTGGATGTATTATAGCGGCGAGGGTACTGCGGCAGATAAAGAAACAGCTTTCAGATGGTGGGAGGAAGCGGCAAAGCAGGGGCATAAAGTAGCGCAATATAACACCGGCTTGATGTATGATAAAGGAGAAGGGACAGCGGCAAATAAGGCAACTGCTTTCCGGTGGTATGAGAAAGCGGCAGAACAAGGGTATAAAGACGCACAATTTCGCTGCGGCTGGATGTACAGTAAAGGGAATGGGACATCGGCGAATAAGGCGGCTGCCCTGCAATGGTATGAGAAAGCAGCGTCACAGGGGCATAAAGAAGCACAATATAACAGCGGCTTGATGTACGATAAAGGAGAAGGGACAGCACCGAATAAGGAGGCAGCCCTTCGGTGGTATGAGAAAGCAGCCGGGCAGGGGCATAAAGAAGCACAAGTTCGTTGCGGCGTGATGTACGCTAACGGAGAAGGGGCAGCGCCGAATCCGGCGGCTGCGCTTGGGTGGTATGAGAAAGCGGCTGCTCAGGGGTCAGCCGATGCCCAATTTGAATGCGGCAAGCTGTACCATCATGGGGAAGGCATCACACATGATATGGGAAAATCGATAGAATGGTTTCAAAAAGCTGCACAGCAGGGCCATGTAAAAGCAATGTACAATCTTGCCGTGGTATTTTATCATGCGGAGGGAGTGCCCACGATAACAGCCTATACATGGTTCGAAAAGGCGGCAAACAGCGGCCATGTTAAGGCCCAGTACAAGTGTGCTGAAATGCTTTATAATGGGGATGTGCCAAAGAACAGGGAGAAGGCGCGGATGTGGCTTCAGCGTGTCGCCTCACAGAACGCGGATCTGGAATTACAAAACAAAGCCAGGGCTAATCTGGCACGCTTTGGGTCCTAAGGAATGAATGTGGAGCGCCTGAGCTTTCGGCTGCGGAATGGGTGTAAAAAGGAAGGAGAGTATCTGGAATGGCAAATGTTTCTGTAGAAAAGACAGCAGTGGCCAGGGCAATTTCACTGTGTGAGTACTCGATCAACGAGTTCGACAAGACATCACATGATTTGAAGCGCACCTATGATATGGCGGGCGCTAACTGGCGGGATGCAAAATACCAACAGCTTGGGGGTATCGTAAATGAGTGTACAACGGCGCTCACGAAACCTATCGAGGAGCTGGCAGGCTGCATTACGACATTGAAGGCATTGCTACGGGAAATCGAAGCATATGAGACACTGAACATCTAAGAGGAGGGAATGGGGTTATGGCAATTAATGCATCGTCAGAAGCAATCCGGCAGATGAAGATGACGCTCCAAAAAACGATAAAAGAAATAGAACGAATTCAGGCAAATGTCAGAGGTTCCATGAAGTCCAGCGAGAATTGGAATGATGCGCAGGGGGAGCAGTACCGCCGGCTGATGCAGCAGATCGCCAGGCTGACAGAATCCCCGTCCGGTACGCTGCGCACGGCGGTTCCCAAGTTGGAAAAGCTTGCCCAGATTCTTGATGCATATGGGAAAGTGAGATTTTAATAAAAAGCTGAGAAAGTGCCGATTTTTCGGCACTTTTTATAGGTATGACGGGAATGCCCGCTGAAATATCGATTATGCCTGAAAGCGTTCCGACTGCTTGGAGTAACCATTTGAAAGAATCGGAGAATACTATTTTGATGATCCGGTAAACGGGAGAAATGGGAAGTTTGACCTTGTAACGCTTGACGACAGGGGATATGCCTTATATAAACAAAAGGGAAATAGAATATGATAAAAAAACAGAACAGTACACCGGAAGAACCGAAAAAGGAACCTGGAACAACACGGGCAGGGATATCCTGGAAAAGCAGCCTGATGCTTTTCCTGGCAGCATTTATCTGGGGAACAGCCTTTGTGGCGCAGAGCGT
>CAJTSY010000130.1 GCA_910578995.1 uncultured Acetatifactor sp. | reverse complement strand
CCGCCTGCAAAAGCATCTCCGCCATCCACCCATGCTCCCCCTGTGCGGAATACAGATTGATTCCATTCGGTTCCCCGCTCCTGTCTCGAAATTCCGGAAACAGGAACCCCGCCTCCGGCTCCCCCGCTTCGTAATCCCCGGTCACAGGGCAGATGGCACAGACGATAAAGCTGTACACTTCCTCCGACTCCCTCTGCTGTACTTTATCGCTGCCCTTCAACGGCACGTCATAATTTCCGTGGAAAACATAAATGCCATAGGGGAAGCCCGGCTGATACCGCTCTCCGATGTATTCGCACAGGGACAGCAAAAGGGCGTCGTTTTTCAGTTCACACTCCCGCAGGGCCATGAGCAGCCGCCAGACGCTTCCCGGTTTCCTGCTTTCCGGCCCGAAACGGTAGTTTTTTAATTCCCTGTTTGTATCCGCAAAAAGGACGGCCTTTGCCAGTTTCAGGTGCCTGGCCCTATCCGCGGCGGACATTTTCTGAAAGTGGGTATTAAATGTGCCGTCCACAAAACCTTCCTCATCCATGTAAGCCCCGGCTATCCTGCCAAAACAGTTTCTCGCCACCGTCATTCTTCTGGTAAGCTCCAGCATATCTTCCCGATTGATCTGCATAACTGACCTCCCTGTTCTGATCCTCTCAAATAAGGCAAATCCATGATAGCATTAAATGAAACGCTTTTCAACAGACACTTTCGTATCCATTACCACTTTAGAAGCTATCTGCAAAGGATTTGGCATAACGCTCTCCCAGTTTTTTGCTGAAAACGAGATGGTGGAACTGACACCCGAACAGAAGGCTGCCGTCCACGGCGTAATTACTGCTTTTAACAGCCGCTAATAGACTTAGTCCATATTCATGTGCCAAGTCCCCCAAAAATCACATAGGCCGGAAACCCTGGCTGTTTTTCTCCACCCTGAAATAACACAGCCGTACATCCCCGGTGAGTTCGATCCGGATCTCCGCGGCCTCGCCGTTTTTGCCCTGCAAAGCGCTTTTCTCCAACGGCAGGCGCACATCCGCATAGACAGGCTTCCACCCTGCCCGGCGCTCCTCGGCTTCCTTCCGGCTCTTTTCATCCAGAGGCGGCATACTCATGCGCTCGTAGGCGGCGGTATCCCCCTCCCAGTGAGCCGCCCGGCGGCCATCCACGAAGACGGCGGCGCTGCAGCCCTTTTCGCTCTTTAAATGCAGCACGATCTCCGATGCCTCCCCCTGGATCAGGCAGTCCCCATAACAGAGCACGCCCTTTCTGGACGCGTCCTTGACCGCAGCCGCCGTAAACCCGAAATGCCCCTGGGTGAGCACAATGTTCTCATACCCGTCATAATGGTCTGCCGCAATCCTGCGTGCGGTATCCCGTTTCCCCGTCTTCTCCCCGGGCAGGTCCACCCAGGCGGACACAGCCTCCACGGCGCTGGAAGGCCCCGCAAATACACGGTACCGCCCCTCCTCCACCATAAGCTTCCCGCTGATGACATCATAGAACCGGAATTCCTCCCTGTCCACCGCAAGCTCCACCAGGCGGCTCTCCCCGGGTTTCATTCCTTTCAGGCGCTCAAATCCGATCAGCTGCCGCAGGGGCTTCTTCACCCGGGAAGCCGGAGCAGTGCCGTAAACCTGGGCCACCTCGTCCCCTTGGCAGTCCCCGGTATTTTCCACCCGGAAAATAACCTTCAGATTCCCTCCAGCCGCCGCTTTCACCTCTAAATCCGAGTAGGTAAACCGCGTATAGCTGAGCCCGTGGCCGAAGGGATACAGAGCCTCCCCCTCAAAATACCGATAGGTGCGCCCGCCCCCGATGATATCATAATCCTCGATATCCGGCAGCTGATCGTCGCTCTGGTACCAGGTCATGTTCAGCCGCCCTGCGGGATTGTTGCGCCCAAGCAGCGTCTCCGCCATGGCAGTCCCCATATCCTGAGCCCCGGCGGCGCTCCAGAGGATGGCCGGAATCTTTTCCTGTGCCCACCCGACGGCATAGGGATAGTTGGAAAAAAGCACCAGGACCACATTCGGGTTAGCCTCGTACACCGCCTCCATCAGCCGCCTCTGGGCTGGGGGAAGCTCTATGGTGCCCCTGTCCACCTCCTCCTTGGCGTTGATCATGGAGTTACATCCCAGGGCCAGGATCACCGTCCCCGCCTTCTTTGCCAGTTCCGCTGCCGCGGCCCTGCCGTCCTTCACCACCTCCATCCGGAAGGGAGTCCCCTCACCGGGCTTCATGGACCAGAGCTCGCCGCCCTGGCAGGCCTGCACCGGGGAACCAAACCTGTTAGACAGAATTACGGTTCCGTCTTCTTTCTCTTCCACACGGAAAATCTCCATCACGAACCAGTTCAGGGTATTGTCCTTCTCCGCCGCGATCCGCCCGGGAGCCTCATCGCCTTCCGGTGTGCCGGGTTTCTGGTACAGCCTGGTATTCATATATTTCCCCGTGCGGATACAGCGGAAGGTATGGCTCCCCTCCCCCCAGTCCTCGTGAAGGAACACGTCAGGCTCGTCGCTGATGCACAATGCGCCGTCCTCTCCCACGGCAATGCCCTTCTCGCCCAGACGGAAAACCACCTGGTTCAGTCCGTCCTCAAAGGAAAAGGCCCTTCCCGCCACTTCCCGCATTCCTTCCAGAAGCGTCCTGGTGAAGACGGGCGTGCCGCCGTACCAGTCCGGATACCAGGCGTTCCCCATGGGGCCTATGACGGCCGCGGATTCCAGTTTCCCCGGCCCAAGAGGCAGCATTCCGCCCTGGTTTTTCAAAAGAACCACGGCCTCCCTGGATACCTGACGGCACACCGCCCTGTTTTCTTCGGAATCCAGATCGTTTTCCGTCACTCTGTCGTAAATGTTCCCGGACTCCCTGCCAGAAACGCTCCCCGCCTCCCCGTCATAAATCCCCAGCCGCAGCCTTGTGCGGAAGGTATTGCGCAGGGCCTCGTCGATCTCGCCCTCCGTCAGCAGTCCCAGTTCCCAAGCCTCCCTGGCGGCCTTCTCCACCATGGCGGGGTTGTCGGACATGGCGTCCACCCCGGCCTTCACCGCCCCGGCAACAGCCTCCGCATCCGTGCCGTAATAATGGTGCAGGGCTGTCAGCAGGGCCATGGCTCCGCCGTCGCACACCGCATGCTTCAGCCCGTACTCCTCCTTCAGGATATGGCGCACCTGGGGATTCAGCATGCCCGGAATGCCGTTGATGGCATTATAGGCCGTCATCACTGCCTCCGCACGGCCTTTCTCTATCACCCGCCGGAAAGGCTCCAGGTACAGCTCGTATTGATTCCTGGGATCTATGGAGGCATTCTTCCACCCCCGTCCCGCCTCGGTATTGTTTCCGTAAAAATGTTTCAGGGTAGCCGCCACCCGCAGGTGCCTGGGATCTTCCCCCTGCATGCCCCGGACGTAGGCGGAAGCCATCTCCCCGGTAAGGTACGGGTCTTCCCCGTAACCCTCCTCCGTCCTGCCCCACCTGGGGTCGCGCTCCAGATCCACCGTGGGCGCCCAACGGCTCAGTCCCCTGTCCGGATGGCGGTGGTAGATGACCCGGGCCTCCGTCCCCGTCACCGTTCCCGCCTGCCTGACCAGTTCCCGGTCCCAGGTGGCGCTCATGCCGATGGGCTGTACAAAGGAAGTGGTAGGCTCCGGCATATTGATCTCGTTCTGGTCATTGCGCGCCTCCACCCCATGGGCCGCCTCCCCGCCCAGGGACATGGCGGGAATCCCCAGACGCCCTATGGGCTTCATCCCCGATGCCAGGCACCCCAGCTTCTCCTCCATGGTCATTTCGGCCATCAGACAGTCCAGGCGCTTCTCTATGGACAGCGCACTGTCCCAAAATGGTGTGTTCTTCTCCATTGCTACATTCTCCTCTTAGTCAAAAAATGCCAAAGAAAGGGACTGATATCAGCCCATATCAATCCCTCTCCGTATAAACCTATATTACTTAACCTTGGTAGCCAGGAAATCGGTCATCATCTGATTGGTCTCTTCCAGGCCGTTTGCCTCCAGCTCAGCAATCATGGCATCCCAGTTGGCATCAAAGGAAGACAGCGGCTCCGTGACGCATTTTACCAGGCCGGGGAACGCGATCTCATCCAGGATGGTCACATTGTTGCTCAGCTCCTGGGGAATGGCGTAAGCCCACAGCGGGGAATAAGGAGGCATCACAAACTCGTCAGGCTGAGGGAAGATATCGATCAGCATCTCCACGCCCCATGCCTCGCAGGCGGCCTTCTCTTCCTCGTTGTACTCTGCAATGACGGATTCCCTGCTGGTAGGCGTCATGTAATCTCCGTTGTCGTCCAGAACGCCGTCGCCGTAAAGCGGGAATCCCACACAGTTGCCGATACCGGTGTTCTTGCTGTAGTCAGGATCGCTCTGGGCCTTGGCAATCTCCTCGGGCGTGCGGTAACGCTTTCCGTTCTCGTCCAGGAAGTAATGCTCGCCCTCAACACCCCATCTGTAAAGTATGGCGCCCTCGTCGGAGCACAGATAATCCAGGAACTGGACGGCGCGCACGGGATCCGGACAGCTCTTTGTGATGGCAAGGCCGTATCCCACCTGCAGGCCCTGGTACATCAGGGTGGGAGCCTTGTCGCCGGCCTTCATGACTACGGGCAGGGCGCAGTAGGTCTTGTCAAGCTTGTTGTCCGCCTTCAGGGTTGCGTTGGCCTGGCCGTAATGCCAGTTTGCATCCGTGATGGCCACTACGCGTCCGCTGGCCAGCTTGGCGATATAGTCGTCGTCTGTCTGGGTGGCAAAGTTGGGATCCAGGATGCCCTCGTCATACATACGGCTGACCCATCTGAAATATTCCTTCTCATCCTCACTCGCATGCTTATAAGTACAATTGTAATTCTCGTCGATGAGCCACTGGCCGTTGTCCGGCTGCGCGTCGGCGATAAAGCCCGCAGGGTTGCCCAAAGTGATCATCCAGTGCCAGTCGGAAGCGCTCATGGTGATACCGATCATGTCCAGTCCGTCCTCCGTCTTGGGATGGGCTTCCAGGTAGCTCTTGATCATGGCCTCGTACTCTTCCAGTGTCGTGGGATACTTATAATCATTTTCCTTCAGAACCGCATACTGGATCTGGCAGGTTCCGCCAGTGCTGAAAATCTGTCCCCTGACGCCTGCGTAGGACAGCTGATAGATGCCCTCGTCCCCGGAGCCCCATTTCAGCTTCTCAAACTCGTCTCCGTACATCTTCTTGATGTTGGGGCCGTACTGCTCGATCAGGTCCGTCATGTCGATCAATGCCCCTGCCTCATACAGATTGGTCACGGATGCCTTGGAGTAAATCAAATCCGGATACTTGTCTTCGGCGATCATCAGCGCCACGTCCTCGCTTGCGTCTCCGGTACTGGACACGGGGTACTGGATATCCAGGCTCACGCCGGTAGCCGCCGTGATAGCCGAGCCTACCGGGGTATTGTCCCAGTTGTCATTCTTGCCGTCCGCGTTGTAGTACGTAAAGGTGATGGGCTCCAGAGAACTGCCGCCCCCATCCGCCTCTCCGCTTCCTGCGTCCGCTTCTCCGCCGCCTGTACTGCTTTCCTCAGCGTCCCCTCCTGTCTGGGAGCCGTCGGCGGGCGTTCCATCATTGCCGCAGCCGGTGAGCATGCCTGTCAGCATCGCCCCCGCCGTCAACAGGGCCAAAATCTTTTTCATCTTCATTTTAGATCCTCCTTTATATAAATTTGATTCATGAAAATCCGTTGCCTGAACATCCGGAAGGCTTCTTTTCAGTTCTTCACCGCTCCCAGCGTCATGCCGCCCACGAAATACTTCTGCACGAAGGGGTACACCACAATGATGGGAACCGTGGCCACCACCGTCACAGCCATGCGGATGGCCATGGGCGTCACGGCCTGGGTGGCATTGGTGGTTGTGTGGGTGTCCAGCTGCATGGTAGCCTGGGACATGATTTCATACAGCTTATACTGCAGGGTGGGCAGATCCTTCGCGTACAGATAGGTATCCATGAAGGAGTTCCACTGCCCCACCGCATAGTACAGGGCGATGGTAGCGATAACAGGCGTGCACAGGGGCATGACCACCTTGTACCAGATCTGGAAATCATTGGCGCCGTCCAACTGGGCCGCCTCCTGCAGGGCAGACGGCAGACCGTCTATAAAGGAACGGACCAGTATCATATTGTAAACCCAGACCAGGCCCGGGATGATATACACCAGGAAATTGTTCCCCAGTTTCAGGGTGCGCATGATCAACAGGTACTCCGGAATCATGCCGCCGCCCACATACATGGTGATGACAAAAAGCAGGGTAAACAGCTTATGGAATACGAAATCCCTGCGGCTCAGCGTGTAAGCCAGCATGGCGGTACACACCACGCCCGCCGCCGTACCCACCACGGTCTTTGCGATGGACATGAGCAGGGGCTGTAAGATGCCTCCCTCCTCAAACACATACTTATAGTTGGTCAGGGTAAACTTCCGCGGTATAATGAAGTTGATATTCTTTAAGGTATCCGTGGCATCGTTCATGGATATGGCCAGTACATTCAGGAACGGATACAGGGTAATCACCAGAAGGACCAAAAATATAACCACCAGAAAATAATCAAACCAGGTTTTATGTAAATTTTTCATCTCGCACCTCCCTTTATACCAACTTATCTTCGCCAACCAGGCCGGCGATCTTATTGGCAATCAGCAGAAGCGTCACGCCCACAGCCGACTGGAACACGCCCAGGGCTGTACCTAAGCCGTAGTCGCTGCTCTTGATACCTCTCGTATAGGAGAACCAGGAAAGCACCATGGTGTGTTCCTGCACAAGGGCGTTGCTCAATAGCATCTGCCGTTCCATGCCTACGTTCAGCGCGCCGCCGATGCTCATGATCAGCAGGACGATGATGGTGGGCCGGATGCCGGGCAGGGTGATGTGCCAGATTCTCTGGAAACGGTTGGCGCCGTCTATCTGGGCCGCCTCATACAGGCCCTGATCGATGCCCGCCATGGAGGAAAGGTAAATGATGGCGTTCCATCCCATCTCCTTCCAGCAGTCGATGATGACGATGACCAGCCAGATCAGCGGCGAGTTGGTGCTCATCAGATGCAGGTTCGTTCCCAACAGGGAATCAACGACGCCGCCGTCGTTGAAGATGTTCTTCGCGATACTGGCGATGATAACCCAGGACACGAAATGGGGCAGATAGGAAATGGTCTGGGTGATTTTCTTGAAGCGTGAAAACATCAGCTCATTCAACAGCACGGCGAACGCAATGGCAACGATGGTGCCCACGGCGATCTGCAGGATGCTGATCCCCAGGGTGTTGATCATGGTCTGTGCGAACAGTCTGTCCTGGAAGGCCTTGATGAAATTCCGGAATCCCACAAAAGGCCTCTCCCAGATGGGTATGGCAAAAGTAGCCGGTTTCACCTCCTGGAACGCCATGGTCCACCCCCACAGCGGTATATACTTGAAAACAATGAGCCAGATGACAAATGGCAGGGACATCAATAACAGATATCTCTGCTTCCACAGCAGGGCCGGGGTAATCCGCTGCTTCTTCCTGATTTCTTTTTGGCCTTTGCCAGCCATACCTATTACCTCCTTGTTGTTAGTCTGTGCGCTTTTATGTGCGTTTAAGTCATTATATCAGCAACTCAAACGTTTTACAGTTGTTTTACTTAACCAATTCACCTGTCATTTTTTAACCTTTTGACAGCTTTGGTTCCGTTTCAATGTATTTCCATCTACCCCTTTTGCGGCAATATTTGTATAATAAATAGGTAAATCGATATAAGCCGGTCCGGCATCTCAGAACACTTCCAGGAGGCCCCACCAGGATCCAATCACGGCAAAGGGAACAGAACAGCTCTGGCAGGCCGTAACAGTCCGGACAGAATACCGAACCGCTGCGTCAAATCACATTCAGAAAGGGAACAGACATCCGATGGACCGAGAGCACATTTACGAATATCTCAGCACCGAAACTCCCAGGGAGAAATATCTCGACGTTTACCTGCGGTATACTACCCCCCGGACGATCCTGCAGACCTCTTCACCCTTCTCACCAAGCTGCCCATAGACCACGATTCCCACAATGTCCCCCTGCTCACCTGGAACCATGCCCTGACCGTCATGCGGGACACCTACGGGGCGGTTCCCGGCACAGAGTACAACATCATCCTGGTCAAGCAGCCCCGGATGGAAATCCCGGAGCATACCCACAGCTATTTCGAACTGATCTATATCCTGTCCGGCACCAGTGTGCAGCTGATCAACCGGAACCGGGAAACCTTTTCCGAGGGGGATTTCTGCATCCTCCCTCCCAGTGCCAGACACCTGCAGAACGGCTTTCCGGACGGACAGGCGGTGAAAATTCTGGTCCGCCCTTCGGCCTTCACGGATACCTGCACCGGGCTCCTGAAAGGCCAGGACATGCTCAGCCGCTTCCTCTTGGACAGCATCTACAACGAAAACTGCGAACAGTACCTCCTCTTCCGCACCGGGCAGAACAGCGGGATCCGGGGACAGGTACTGGATATGTTCCAGGAAATGTTCTCCGCCGACGTCTACACGGACCGCATTGTCACGGGGATGCTGATGACCCTGCTCACAAAGCTCTCCCGAAACTGGCCCGCCGCCGTAGAATCCGCCCCGGTGAAAAATATGGACCATGAAATTCTGACTTTTCTCCAGGAAAATTATTCCACCATCACCCTGGAAGAACTGGCGGGGCACCTTCACTACACGGTTCCCTACTGCTCCAGATATATTAAGAAACTTTTCGGCTGTACTTTTTCGCAGCTGCTGAACCAGATCCGGTTCCAGAAGGCGGATTTGTTCCTGAAGAATTCCAGTCTCACCGTAAACCAGATCAGCAAGATGCTGGGGTACGAAAATCCGGAGAATTTTATGCGGGCATTCAAGAAACTCCACCCTATGACCCCCTCCCAGTACAGGGAGCTTTACCGCGGGAAAGGCAGGGACGGGCAGCAGGACTGATCTGCTCCCTCCCGCCGCAGCCTGGCACTCCCATATGGTGTTTTCCCGAAGCGCCGCAGCCGAAAAAATATAGATTTGAAAAAACGCCCATGAAGCATTTCTGCCTCATGAGCGTTTCTTTTCTGATTACGGGCAGGATTATACCTGCTTTGATCCTGTCCGGCATTTCCCTTATTCCTTCTCTTCCTCCATGGATGCCTTCATGGCACGGAATTTCTCTTCCATGGATTCCTTCAGCGTAAGGCGGGCCTCCCGAATCTCCATGCCGCCCTGTCCGAAGAAAAACTTCAGGAACGTAGTATTATGGAAGGAAGGATGCAGGACGATCTCCTCTGTCCTCCACTCCTTGTCCTCTCCCGTAAGGGAGATGGTCTTGATAATCTGCTTGTCCTGGGACAGAGTCAGCGGCACCTGGGCCAGGCTCCCCTGTCCTGCCACCCTGCAGGTCAGCGCCAGTGTATAGAAGCCCCTCTCCTTCATATTCAGCTCAAAGGTGACGCTGCTTCCCTTTCCGGTACGGATGTCCTCCGCCGGCAGGCTGCAGCCCGACTCCTCCACCTGGATGCGTACCAGTTCGCCGAAGGATTCCATCTCCTGGGCTGCAATGGCGGCCAGCTGCCTGTCCAGTTCGCTCTCCCTGCCTTCCATTCTCTGATAGGCGGGGGTGGTGAGCAGGTAGCGGCAGATATTGGCCGCGCTGCGAAGGTACTCGGCTCTGGTGACGGCGCCTTTCTCCAGGCTCTTCATGGAATTATCGTTCTGGCTGTTTGCAGCGGCATCGGCAGTTACCATGAACAGGTCATTCTGGGCCCGCACCATGGCCGCCACGTTTTCCACCCTGCCCTTGGAGCCCTCATCGTTGGCTTTTGCCCACCAGTCTGTCATCACAATGCCGTCATAGCCCCACTCTCCCCGCAGGATGGTGGTGAGCATGTCGTAATTGCCCGCGGACCAGAATCCGTTGATGGGATTGTAGGAGGTCATGATGGAATAAGCCCCGCCTTCCTTTACCGCGATTTCAAAGCACTTCAGGTACAGCTCCCGCAGGGCCCGCTCCGACACCACGGCTTCCACTTCATTGCGCTTGAATTCCTGGCTGTTGCAGGCGAAATGCTTGATGGTGCCCGTGACATGATAGCGCCCCATGGCCCGCAGTTGTGCCGCCGCCATTTTGCCGGTCACAAAAGGGTCCTCGCTGAAATATTCAAAGTTCCGCCCGTTCAGAGGATTCCTGTGGAGATTGATGCCGGGACCAAGCAGGGTGTCGATTTTGTTCTTCCGCAGTTCCAGGCCTTCCCACTGGAACAACTCCTCCGACAGCGCCTCATTGAAGGTGGATGCAAGGCAGGCTCCGTTAGGCATGGCGAACGCGATGCTGCCGCAGTCCATCCGGATGCCGCTGGGGCCGTCCGCGCAGCAGGCCACCGGGATCCCGAAGCTTTGCAGGCGTTTCGTGACGCCGCCGAAGGCTCCCGCCGTACCCGCCGTCACCTTGGGGGAACACATGCCCTCGCCCCGGACCATGCAGCACAGATCCTCATCGGTGAGCTGCGCCAGGAAGTCCTCCATGGTTACGGTTCCCGCTTCTACGTCGTGGAGCTTGTAGCCTTTGTCGCCGGTGCAGGATGTTCCTCCGTTTTCCCCTGCTGCCGGGGCCTCTGCGGGAACGCCTCCCGTTTTGCCGCCGCAGGGACCGCACTCCGGCAGCCGCTCCCTCCGCCGCGTTCCGGGATCCTGGGTCCGCAGGGGCACAGCCTCATAAGTTACCCGGAAACTGCCGTCTTCGCAGGCTTCCGGCTTCATCCTGTCAAAAGCAGCCACCGGCGCACAGGCCTCCTCCAGCTGCTCTGCCACAATGGTTTCCTCCAATGTGATGCCGCCCGCCGGGGAAGCGCTCCTTACGTCCGTGCCCACATAGAAGCAATATTCCCCTGCTTCCAGTACCCAGCAGGATTTATGCCCCGTAACGCCGCTGTC
>CAJTSY010000129.1:1959-11022 GCA_910578995.1 uncultured Acetatifactor sp. | reverse complement strand
AATCCGGAACATGTGCCGGGAGGATCCTCCGGGGGTTCCGCAGGGGCCGTGGCGGCGGGGGAATGCTTCTTTGCCCTTGGCTCCGATACCGGCGGCTCCATCCGGCAGCCCGCTTCCCACTGCGGCGTGGTGGGCATGAAACCTACCTACGGCACGGTATCCCGGTATGGCCTGGTGGCCTACGGCTCCTCCCTGGATCAGGTAGGGCCGCTGTGTAAAACCGTGGAGGACTGCGCCGTGATTCTGGAGCTGCTGTCGGCCCGGGATGCCGGCCGGCCGGTTTCTGATTCCACCTTCCTGGGCAGGAAGGATACGGATTTCACCTCCGCCCTGAAAAAGGATGTGAAAGGGATGAGGATCGGAATTCCGAGAGAATATATATGTGTGACCGGAGAACAGCCCACGGCAGAAACGGGATATTCCGAAGACCGTGAATATAAAGACGGGAAGGCACCTGGAACGGAAGAACCCCCGGCTATGAAGAGGGACACGGACAGGACACAGGGCGGTCCGGATCCGGAAGTGGCAGATGCCGTCCTTGGGGCGGCGGAACTTTTGCGGGAACAGGGAGCCATTGTGGAATTTTTTGACCTGAAGCTTGTGGAATACGCCGTTCCCGCCTACTACACCATAGCGGCGGCGGAAGCCAGTTCCAACCTGGAGCGTTTTGACGGCATAAAGTACGGCTTCCGGGCCGGGGATGCGGAGGAGCTGCACCGGATGTACAAGGAGACCCGTTCACAGGGATTCGGCACGGAGGTCAAGCGCCGTATCATGCTCGGCAGCTTCGTACTCAGTTCCGGTTACTATGACGCCTATTATCTGAAGGCGCTGCGGGTGAAGGCCATGATCAAAAAGGCTTTCGACGAAGCGTTCGGGAAATATGACTGCATCCTGGGTCCGGCAGCGCCCACCACGGCCCCGAAACTGGGAGAAAGCCTCGGGGATCCCATCAAAATGTACCTGGGGGATATTTACACCATTTCCGTGAACCTGGCCGGACTCCCGGCTATCAGCGTTCCCTGCGGCACGGACGGAAAAGGGCTTCCCGTGGGGCTGCAGCTCATCGGGGACTGCTTTCAGGAGAAGAAACTGCTGCAGGCCGCGTACACCTGCGAACAGATGCGGAATATGAAATAGGAGATGGATATGAAAAAAGAATATGAAACAGTCATCGGACTGGAGGTTCATGTGGAGCTTGCAACCCGCACCAAGATTTTCTGCGGATGCTCCACTGCGTTCGGCGGCAGGCCAAATTCCCACACCTGCCCGGTGTGTGCCGGAATGCCGGGTACCCTTCCGGTGCTGAACAGGAAAGTACTGGAATATGCAGTGGCGGTGGGACTGGCCACAAACTGCGAGATTACCAGATACTGCAAATTTGACAGAAAGAATTACTTCTATCCGGACAACCCGCAGAACTATCAGATTTCCCAACTGTACCTGCCCATCTGCAGGAACGGGTATGTGGAGATAGAAACGGAAGAAGCTGCGGAAGGAACGCGGACAACGAAGCGCATCGGCATCCATGAGATCCACATGGAGGAGGACGCGGGTAAGCTGATCCATGATGAGTGGGAGGACTGCACCCTGGTTGACTACAACCGTTCCGGCGTTCCCCTGATTGAGATTGTGTCGGAGCCGGACATGCGCAGCGCGGAAGAAGTGATCGCCTATCTGGAGAAACTCCGTCTGATCATCCGCTATCTGGGGGCCAGTGACTGCAAGCTGCAGGAGGGTTCCATGAGGGCGGATGTGAACCTGTCCGTCCGGCGAGCAGGAGCGGAGAAAATGGGCACACGCACCGAGATGAAGAACCTGAATTCCTTCCATGCCATTGCGGAAGCCATAGAAAGCGAGCGCAGCCGCCAGATAGACCTGATCGAATCGGGACAGCCTGTGGTGCAGGAAACCAGGCGATGGGATGAGGCAAAGCGGCTGTCCTATCCCATGCGTTCCAAGGAAGATGCTCAGGATTACCGGTACTTTCCGGATCCGGATCTGACGCCCGTGACCATCAGCGATTCCTTTCTGGAGGAGATCCGTTCCCGGCAGCCGGAGCTGCGAACGGAGAAAATGGAACGTTACAGGAGGGAGTACGATATTCCGGAATACGACATTGAGATCCTTACGGAGTCCAGGCATATGGCGGATCTCTTTGAGGCCACTGTGGCCCTGGGCAGTCATCCCAAGAAGGTGTCCAACTGGCTGATGGTGGAGACGCTGCGCCTGCTGAAGGAGAGGGAGCTTGACCCGGAAGATATCCGCTTTTCTCCGGTAAACCTGGCGAAACTCATCTCCCTCACAGAGAGCCGGGCCATCAATTCCACTGTGGCCAAGGAAGTGTTTGAGGTGATGTTTTCGGAAGATATGGATCCGGAAAAATATGTGGAGGAACGGGGGCTGAAGATGGTCAGCGACGAGGGAGCCCTGCGGAAGGCGGTGGAAGAAGTCATCGCGGCAAACCCCCAGTCCGTGCAGGACTACCGGAATGGCAAAGACAGGGCTGTCGGATTCCTGGTGGGCCAGACCATGAAGGCCATGAAAGGAAAGGCGGATCCCGTCAGCACCAACGCCCTGCTGCGTGAACTGCTGCGGAAGAATTAAGAAACCCGCCCGAAAGCGGGTATTTACAGGATAACTCTACTGGAAGAGGAAATCGATGTACTTCACAGCATTTTCCGTATGCTCCGTATTTGCGAGGACAGTGACAATAACCGTCTCGTCCGTAAACAGGTAATGCTCCTTTATGCCCGGGGCCTCGTCCAGATAGATACCCACGGGTACGGGCTCTTCCATGCTTTCGGGATTTCTGGGGGAGGGATAATCCGGTATGCTGACATAATCATCGCTGCCCACTTCCGTCTCCTCCATCTCCCGGAGAACGGCCCGATCCATATAATAGAAGTAAGGTTCATATTTTTCATACTGCTCTTTTGTAAGAAGGGCGCTTAAGTCATAAAAAGTATCGTTGTAGGCGTAGGAATTGATGGTGGATTCGCTGGCTGTCAGGGTGTCGAGCTCCCGGGCGGCGATCAGCACCATCAGTTTCTGGGTGGCGGCCACGGTATTTTCATCGTAGGATGATATATCGGAGGAATTCAGGAACATGGAATTGTCAAAAATGATGTCATAGGTATCCGGATCGATCCCCGCATATTCGCCAAAAAGGAGAGGGTATTCATCGGACTGCTCCGTGCCGTAGGCATTGAGCAGGACACAGTAAATGCCCCGTTCCTTCCTGGTTACGGTCTGATAGATCAGGGAGCCTGCAAATATGAGGATCAGCACGGCGACGACCACATACCATTTATAATAATCCAGGAAATAATTAAACTTCTGTTTCAGGGTTCCGTTTTTCAGTGCTTCTCTCTCTTCTCTGAATTCATCCATTACCGGCATGGTTCATCCGCCTTTCCTTATCATATGCCTGACCGTCAGGGGTTTCCTGCTGCTTTTCCCATCATAATATGAAAGGGGCGGGTTGTCAATGAAACAGGGCTTACATGATTCTAAAAAAAAGATAAATCAGGGCTGAGGCCAATATATTTTGCAATTTTGGAAAGTTGCCTTGAAAGTTTGGGGAAGATAGTTTATTATTAAATGAAGAACGCTGCGTTTTTCGCAGGAAAAGGACCGGCGCTTTCTGGAGGCAGACAGGGCGGTACCGCAAAATACGAAAAAGGAAAGGTATGTAAAATGAGCGATGCATATGTAGAATGCCTTGTAAAGGCAAAAACTTCTTTTCTGGGCAAATTTTTAAAAGTTCTCCTGATCACGCTGGCAGTGCTGTGCGGAATAGCCTTCTTTGTCCTTCCTCCCCTGATGATGTTTGCCCTGATCGGTGCGATCCTTACGGGAGGGGGAGCCTATTTTGTCAACCTGTTCACCGATTTGGAATATGAGTACCTTTATCTGGACAAGGAACTTGTGGTGGACAAGGTTATGGCTAAGTCCAAACGGAAACGCATTGCCACATACCATCTGGACCGGATCGAGATCCTGGCGCCCATCAAAAGCTACCACCTGGACAATTATAAAAACCGCACCGCCAAGGTAAAGGACTACAGTATCGGCGAGGAACTGAAGCCGGACAAGCGGTTTGTCATGTTTTACGAGGGCGGGGAGAAGATTATTCTGAGCCCCTCGGAGGATATGATTAAGATAATGAAAAATGTAGCTCCCAGAAAAATATTTTCAGACTGATTTCCGTATTGACAGAATTATAAAATTTTGGTAAACTCATGGGAATATATTGATACGGAACTGGAAAACAGCATCTGCCCGCACAGTACCCCATAGGATTTACGGACGCATGTCCTTGGCGGCCGGAAATTCTATGCCGGATTCGGGTAGTGTGTGGGCGGATGCGGAACTGGAATAGGAGGACAAGAGATGGGACAAATTATCGGTGAAGGCATTACATTTGACGATGTGCTGTTGGTACCCGCTTATTCGGAAGTGGTACCCAACCAGGTGGATCTGACGACCTGGCTGACGAAGAAGATCAAGTTGAACATCCCCATGATGAGCGCGGGAATGGACACCGTGACCGAGCACCGCATGGCGATCGCAATGGCCAGGCAGGGTGGCATAGGTGTGATCCATAAGAACATGTCCATAGAGGCCCAGGCCGAAGAGGTGGACAAGGTCAAACGTTCTGAGAACGGAGTAATCACTGATCCGTTTTCCCTGACTCCTGAACATACACTGGCGGACGCGGACGCTCTGATGGCGAAATTCCGCATTTCCGGTGTTCCCGTAACCGAAGGGCGGAAACTGGTGGGCATCATCACCAACCGCGATCTGAAATTCGAGACAGATTTCACCAAGAAGATCAAAGAGTCCATGACCAGCAAGGATCTGATCACGGCTCCCGAGGGAATCACCCTTGACGAGGCGAAGCAGATTCTGGCAAGGGCCAGGAAGGAAAAACTTCCCATCGTTGACAGTGAGTTCAACCTGAAGGGACTTATCACCATCAAGGATATCGAGAAGGCCATCAAATATCCCCTGGCCGCCAAGGACGAGCAGGGAAGGCTGCTCTGCGGGGCCGGCGTGGGAATCACCGCCAATGTAATGGACCGTGTGTCGGCCCTGGTGGATGCCAAGGTGGATGTCATCGTCCTGGACAGCGCCCACGGACATTCCAGGAATGTGCTGAGCTGCCTGAAGATGATTAAGGAGAAATACCCGGATCTGCAGGTGATCGCAGGGAATGTAGCCACAGGGGAGGCCGCAAGGGATCTGATAGAGAACGGTGCGGATGCCGTGAAAGTAGGCATTGGACCCGGCTCCATCTGTACCACACGTGTGGTGGCAGGAATCGGGGTACCCCAGATTACGGCTATTATGAACTGCTATGAGGTGGCGAAGGAGTACGGCGTACCCATCATTGCGGACGGCGGCATCAAGTATTCCGGAGACATCACCAAGGCCATCGCTGCAGGCGGAAATGTGTGCATGATGGGCAGCATGTTTGCAGGCTGCGAGGAGAGCCCTGGAGATTATGAGCTGTTCCAGGGAAGGAAATACAAGGTTTACCGCGGCATGGGTTCCATCGCCGCCATGGAGAACGGCAGCAAGGACCGCTATTTCCAGGAAAATGCCAGGAAGCTTGTGCCGGAAGGCGTGGAAGGCCGTGTGGCATACAAGGGAGATGTGGAGGACACCGTGTTCCAGCTGCTGGGAGGCCTGCGTTCCGGCATGGGTTACTGCGGGGCCCGCAATATCCAGGAGCTGAAGGACAACGGCAGATTCGTGAAGATCTCTGCCGCGTCCCTGAAGGAAAGTCATCCCCATGACATCCATATCACCAAGGAAGCGCCGAATTACAGCGTAGATGAATAAGAAGCAAAGTAAAAATCGAAAAAATTGCATATAATTCCTTTTTTTACAGATACTAACTCCATATCAAACGACAAAAAGGCTTTCAGCGGGAAATCGGACAAAAAGGAGGTTACCGGAAGTAAAGCTTGGAAAAACCTGATAAATGGAGGGAGCATCAATGAAGGCAACAGGAATTGTGAGACGTATAGATGATTTGGGCAGGATCGTCATTCCGAAGGAAATCCGCAGGACTCTGCATATAAGGGAATCCGATCCTCTGGAAATTTTTACGGACAGGGAGGGTCAGGTCATTTTGAAGAAGTACTCTCCCATTGGAGAGATGAGTACTTTTGCAAAGCAGTATGCGGAAAGCCTGGCTCAGGTATCCGGCCATGCGGCGCTGATTGCCGACAGGGATCAGTTTATCGCGGCGGCGGGCGGATACAAACAAATGGTAAACAAGTCCGTCAGCAGACAGATGGAAGAGAAGATCCACAACCGGGAGACCATTATGGCTTCCAGGGGTGACAGAAGCTTTATTCCGGTCTGCGACGAGGGCGGCGATGAATACCAGCATGAAGCCATTGCGCCGATTCTCTGCGAGGGGGATATCATCGGAAGCGTGGTGCTGCTGCAGAATGACAATAAGAGCCGCATGGGAGAAGTGGAGCAGAAGCTCCTGATGTCCGCGGCAGGATTCCTGGGGCGGCAGATGGAGCAGTAAAGCGTCGGAGGTTATACTCGTGAACGCATTTAATTGCCGCTTTCAGTTCTGGATTTCCGATGCGTCCACTCGTTATACCGTGCAGACGGCAATTAATTACGTTTGTGGGTATAAATTCTGGCGGTCGTGAGTATAACAGGACGGGGACAGTTCATCCAATGAGGGCTGTCGCCGTCCTGCTCATTTCTTGAATTTATACTCACGACCAAAACATTATGAATGATGGCTTCTGGATTCCTGTAGTCATCCGGGGGGGCCGGTACCGATTACGCAGGGATGAATATTCCGGAAATCTAGTTTCCGCTCATCTCCTCCAACAGGCGGATTTTAGTGTCATACAGCTTCTGGGACAAGTCCACATATACCTCATGGGGATTTATGAGGCGCTTTGTCTCATCCCAGAGGGTGTCCAGTTCCTTCTGGCAGTATGCCCTGATGTCCATGACCTTCGGGGAAGTATAGCAGCATTCGCCCTTGTGGAAAATGTGCTCCATCAGGGGGCGCAGCGTGTAGGTGCCGCCATGAAGTTTTGTCTTTTTCCAGGGTTCCGCGGGGTCAAAGAGCATCAGGTCATCGGTTTCCCGGTAATTTTCTTCTGCCAGGGAGATTAGGTCCGCCTTGATCTTTCCGGTTTCTTTTTCGTAGATACGGTAAATCTTCTTGTCACCGGGATTGGTGACTTTTTCACTGTTCTCAGACAACTTAATCTTGGGGATAAAGCGGCCGTCCGCACCCTGAATGGCAGCTAGCTTATAAACGCCGCCGAAGGATGGATTGTCCTTGGAGGTGATCAGGTTGGTGCCCACGCCCCAGGAAGTGATGGCGGCACCCTGGACTTTCAGGCTGTCGATGAGGTATTCGTCCAGGTCGTTGGAGGCGGATATGACGGCGTCGGGGAATCCTGCGGCATCCAGCATCTTCCTGGCCTGCTTGGACAGATAGGCCAGGTCGCCGCTGTCCAGACGGATGCCGTAGAAGGTTAAGGGAATGCCGGCCTCCCGCATTTCCGAAAATACCCGGATGGCATTGGGAACGCCGGACTTCAGGGTGTCGTATGTATCCACCAGCAGGATGCATGCGGAAGGATACATATCCGCATAGGTCTTGAAAGCGGTGTATTCGTCGGAAAAACTCATGATCCAGCTGTGGGCATGGGTTCCCTTCACCGGTACGTCAAAAAGCTGGCCGCAGAGCACATTGCTGGTGCCGATGCAGCCGCCGATGACAGCCGCCCTGGCCCCGTAGGTGCCCGCATCCGGCCCCTGCGCCCGGCGCAGCCCGAATTCCATGATGCCGTCCCCGCGGGCGGCGTAGCATACCCTGGCGGCTTTGGTGGCGATCAGGCTCTGGTGGTTGATGATATTCAAGATGGCGGTCTCTACCAGCTGGGCCTCCATGATGGGTGCGATGACCTTGATCACCGGCTCCCTCGGGAACATAACGGTGCCCTCCGGTATGGCATAGATATCCCCGGAAAACCGGAAAGTCTTCAGGTATTCCAGAAAATCTTCCTGGAAGATGCCCAGGGAGGCGAGATAATCGATATCTTCCTGGTCGAAACGCAGTTCCTTGATGTACTGAATGACCTGCTCTAAGCCTGCTGAGATGGCGTAGCCGCCGTCGCAGGGGTTTTTCCGGTAGAAAGCATCAAAAATGACGGTTTCATTTTGGTCTTTATGCCGGAAGTATCCCTGCATCATGGTGAGCTCATACAGATCGGTCATCAGCGTGAGATTTTGTCTGTCCATCGGACTCCTCTTTTCTGCCGTTTATGGCTTTGTATTATGTACAGATCCGCTATAACATTATCCAGTCCCTTCCTGCCGGGAATAAGGTCATTATGCCATGCGCACAGCAACGCACATGGCAGGATGGCCATCCGGCCGCTTCCTGCCGGGAATAAGGTCATTATGCCATGCGCACAGCAACGCACATGGCAGGATGGCCATCCGGCCGCTTCCTGCCGGGAATAAGGTCATTATATCATAGCCCCCGGGATAATTCCAACAGGAATTGCGGAAAAGGCTTGTAAAGTTCTCTGCGTTGTGGTACGATAAAAGCACTTCAAAAATCTATGTTCTCTGATGATGGAAAGCGGCAGCTGTGTTTCACAGGAGCGTTTTCCTGTCATAATGCAGGCCCGCGGGAGCATTTTCCGTAAGTGGCCATGAAGTCTGGGCGTTTTGCCTGAAATTTACCATTGATGAATGAATAAGGACAGGCAGGCGCGGAGTAGGATCTGCAGGGACGGTTTTGTCTGTCTGTCCGGAAAAACAGGGAGGTATCCGTATGAGTCAGACAGATTCCAAGAAAACCAGAAAACAGAGAGGTGCAGGCCCGGCAGGGAAAAAATCCGGCAGGGCAGCAAAAAAGGCAGGCGGAAGGAAGCGGAGGAAGAGAACCGCCGGCGCGCCGGTGAAAGGCATGCCTGCCACGCAGGGACTGCACCGGGTGGAGGAGCCCAGGGAAATGGTGCTGAATTCCCAGGTCAGGGACAGCGGCAGCAAGAT
>CAJTSY010000129.1:0-1859 GCA_910578995.1 uncultured Acetatifactor sp. | reverse complement strand
ATACATTCCGAATTTTGAGTATTATCTGGTACCCCTGCGGGATTACAGCAATGAGGCGCTGATGGCGAAGAAGGATGAGATATCGCTGATCATGCTGATTAACAAATTACAGACAGAGAAGGACGTGGAGGATTTCTGGAGGTTGCCCGGCGGTGAGATCGAGGCAATGCTGCAGGACACCCCTGCCCATCTGTTGGAACGTATTGCGCAAGTCCTGCAGGCGTTTCTGCTGAAAATGAATGTTCCGGTGCCGGAGACTGAAAAATTGACAGATAAGGTGAGGAAGAAGAAAATGGCGGAGTTATTTGCGGATATGGAGAAAATGGACATCCAGGCGGAGAGAAGGAAGACCGAAAACGAGAGAAGGCGTGCGGAAGAGGCGGAAGGACGTGCGAAGGGGGCTGAAGGACGCGCGGATGAAGCGGAAAGGCGTGCGGAGGAGGCAGAAAGACGGGCAAAAGAAGCCGAAAGCCAGGCAGAAGGCCAGGTAAAGGAGATAAAGACGCAGGCGCAGAAGCAGATGGAGCTCGCAGAGGAAGAATCTGTAAAATCCCTTATCGAGCTCTGCAGGGAACTTGGTACGCCCAGGGAACTGGCCATGCGCAAACTCATGGACAGGAAAAAGCTGGACAGGGAACAGGCTGCGCAGAAAATGGCAAAATACTGGAAATGACATATTTCTGAAAAGACGAAAAACCGAAAAAATAGTGGCATATTCCGACAAAAAGAAAACTGTGGAATATGCCATAACATGAACTATAGTTCCGGTACGGAATCAGAGCATGGTGGCACGCAGTTCCTCGCCGCTCTTTGCGCTTAGGTAAGCCGGGGCGATGTCAAAAACGGTTTTGCATCCCGCCGCGCCTTCCCCGGAAAGCCGGTATGCGGCCCTTGCATAGGCGGCGATCACACTGGCAGTAAATTCCGGGTTGGAATCCAGCTTCAGGCTGTATTCGATGAGGTGACGGTTCTCTGACTCCAGGCCGGTAGCACCGCTGCGCAGTACGAATCCGCCGTGGGGAATCCGGCTGTGGTCGCGTTTCAGTTCTTCTTCGCTGATAAAATGCACCGTGGTGTCATAATCTGCAAAATAATTCGGCATTGTTTTGATCTCTTCCTCGATTTTTGCTTTGTCGGCGCCTTCCTGTGCCACCACAAAGCATTCCCGGGTGTGCTTCTGCCGGGTGGACAGTTCCGGATTTTCACCGGCCCTCACTGCGGCAAGGGCGTTTTCCACGGGAATTGTGTACTGTCTGGCATCCTTTACCCCTGCGATTCTGCGGATAGCGTCGGAATGTCCCTGGCTGACGCCCCTGCCCCAGAATGTATAGTCTTTTCCCTCGGGGAGAATGGCATTGGCGTACATTCTGTTCAGGGAGAACATGCCCGGATCCCAGCCTACGGAGATAATGGCTGTCTTTCCGCCTTCCTTTGCCGCCGCATCCACAGCGGCAAAATGCTCGGGAATCCTGGCATGAGTGTCGAAACTGTCCACTACATTAAAAAGTTTTGCGTATTCCGGAGTTTGCCGGGGCAGATCCGTTGCGCTTCCGCCGCAGAGAATCAGCACATCCAGCCTGTCCTTCCAGCTTTCCGCCTCTGCCGCGGGACATACCGCTGCGGTATCAGTGAGAATTTTCACACTATCAGGATTTCTTCTGGTGAAAACAGCCTTCAGCTCCATATCCGGATTCTGGCGGACAGCGCATTCCACGCCCCGTCCCAGATTGCCATAACCTAAAATACCGATTCTGATACTCATATTGTCTCCTTTTCTGTTAACGGTTGATTTCTTAACGTCCTTATTATATACGCTGCATGCCCGTAGTGCAAGAAGTTTGGATATTTTTAGGGATTTT
>CAJTSY010000128.1 GCA_910578995.1 uncultured Acetatifactor sp. | reverse complement strand
TGTGGAAGAAAAGATTTGGGAGAACGGAGAATTTTCTGTAGAAAACAGGGTTTAGGAGGACGGAAAAATTTGGATGGAAGACGGGATTCGGACGGATGAGAGAAGGAGGCAGCGCGGAATGGAGGAAAGAACTTTTATTAACAGATACAAAAGGGCATATGACGGAATCGTTCCCGGAAAGGAGTGCATGGACAGGCTTTTTCGGGAAATTGAAGAAAATGGGGAAAAGAGGTCCCGGCACAGACTTTTTACGGCAGTGGGAACCGCGGCAGCCTGTTTTGCAGCCCTGTACCTTGCGGTTATGCTGACCCTGCCCGCAGTGGTCAGGGCGGCGCCGGGATTTTACGAGCTGGTGGCAAGATATGCACCTTCCCTGGCGGACTATTGCCTGCCGTTGGAGTACAGCTGTACCAGGCAGGGTATTACAATGCAGGTGGAAGCCGTGGAGGTGGAGGAAAACAGGGCGCAGATCGTACTCTCCTTTTCGGACGCGGAGGAGGGCGGCGATCTGATTCATGGTACGGTGGAAATGGGGCACAGCTACGGGATGCGAGGCTTCGGATGGGAAAGCAGCATCGGCGGCGCGAGCTTTCTGGGGTATGACGAGGATGCGGATAAGGCATATTTTAAGATGGATCTGACTTCTTTTCAACGGATGGGCAAAGCGAAGATGGTTCTTACAGTGAAACAGCTGATGACCGTTGTTACGGAGGAAGAGCAGTGGGTTCCGATGGACGATATGGTGAAGGAGCCTGCGATCAGGGAAGTTATAATGAGCGGCCGGAGCGGGACAAATGTTGATTATTTCAGGGAAAAGGGAGTATTCGGAAGGGTGGATGACAGCCCCCGGCCTGATGACCCGCGGCTTACGTCCCAGGTGATGGATCTTGGAAAAGCAGATGTTGGACTGACTGATGAACTTACTGTCATGGGGATTGGCTATCTGGACGGCGTCCTCCGGGTACAGGTCTGCGGGGGAACTTATGAAGACGCTGAACGGCATGCGCAGCTGTTTCTGGTGGATTCCCAGGGACAGGAGCGCATTAACGATCTTAGCGTGGGATGGAACGAGGAGATAGAGGGGGAGCGATTATCTTTTGATGAATATTGGTTTATCGTAGACGAGGCAGAGTTGGAGAATCTGCGTATGTACGGTATTTTTTACAGAAACGAGGGCTGTGTCAACGGTGATTGGGAAGTTACGCTGGAGCTTGAATAGGCAGGCACACATAATTGTGGTATACTGGTCTGTGTGAGCAATGTCTTGGGATTTGTGAAGAAATAAATTTGCACTTTCAGGAACAAAGCACCGGTATATATGCATCTTTCTGTGCGGAATCCTGTCAATCTATAGTAAACGACTTTAAAATCTTTACTTTGACACACTATGTCGATTGCCGTTGCTGTGATGGATTTCAGGCAAAGTAAGAATAGTTATGGCGTTTACTATATTTCATAACACTTCCTTGTGATCAGGGTTATTCTTTGCAGAAATGGCAGTTAGGAAGTTATGGTAAGGAGGTTGTTTGGCATGGACAGAATTATGAGTCAGGAGATATTTCTTTTCTTTGAAGGAAAGCCGCAGGCTTTGGCTTTGTACGAAACCTTTGCGCGGAAGTTGTCTGCCGAAGTCGGGGAGACGGAGGTTCGGGTGCAGAAAACCCAGATTGCATTCTCCAATGGACATAACTTTGCCTTTGCCTCCTTTCTGCCCCTGCGGAAGGCGGCGGAGAGACCGGAAGAGTATATTGTCATTACTTTCGGCCTGGGGCACAGGGTGGACTCTCCCCGCATTGACGGGGCTGTGGAGCCCTATCCCAACCGTTGGACCCATCATGTGCTGATTTCGAAGGAGGAAGAGATCGATGGGGAACTGATGGGGTGGGTGAAGGCGGCCGCGGAGTTTTCGAGTCAGAAAGGGCAGAGGCGGCGCAGGGTATGAAGGGTGGAAAAGAAAAGCATTTGGAAAAGATAATATCATAAAATATCAACGGATACTTGATATTTCAACAATGAATTGATAATTGTTTTCTCCCTGGGATTCGATATAATGGAGCTACACCGGTGGAAATAATTGTTGGAAAATGGAATCATAATATTGTTGAAGCCTTCTTTCAGAAAGCGTAAGTCCGGGGAAGGAATAGGTCAGGGTTCAGGACAGAAGCTTTCCGTTCCGGGACGGCTTGGCCTGGAAGAGGGCAGGAGGTGTGGTATGAAAGTTGAGATCGGAGAGAAAATAAGGGAACTGCGCCGGCGGGACGACAGAACCCAGGAGGATCTGGCGGGGGCTCTGGGCGTGACCTGCCAGGCAGTGTCCCGTTGGGAAGCAGGCGGAGGATACCCGGATATGGAGATGCTTCCGGGGATAGCAAACTACTTTGGGGTATCTATGGACACGTTGTTCGGGTTTCACGCAAACAGGGATGCCAGGATCAGTGAGATCATTGCCAGGGTGGATGCCTATCATATCAAGGCCCAGTCTGACGGAGAGTGGGTTGAGGAATGCGTGGGAATTCTGCGGGAAGGCCTGGCAGAATTCCCACAGGAGGAGAGGCTGCTGATCGCCCTGGCGGATGCTTTGTCCGAAGCCGGGTGGAGGCGGCAATGCGAGTGGGTGTATTATGACGAAGAGGGCTATATGCGGCATGATTACGACAGGCACAGGGAAAACAAATATTGGGTGGAATCCGTGAAAATTTGCGAAGGTCTTGTGGACACTGCCAGGGATAACCGGATCGTGACGCAGGCGATCGCATTGCTGGTACTTTTGTATCGGAATTTTGGTGAGACAGAAAAAGCGGTGGCTTGTGCCATGCGCATGCCGGAGCTGAAGCATTGCAGGGAGCTTCTTCTGGCAGAGGCTGCGGACGGCAGGGAGGAGGCGGGATATATCCGTGAAGCTCTGCTTGAAATGGCGGATCACTTTGCAAGACAGATGATCTACGGACTGGTGAATTGCGTCCATCATTTTGAAAGTGACAGGCCCATTGAAAAAATAAAGGGGGCTGTCTCTCTGTTTGGCCTGGCCTGTGACGATGGTAATCTTGGAATGCACCACGACATTGTAGTGCAACTGTATTTATATCTTTCCCGGGTACAGTGGGAGCGGGGGTATCACGACGACGCATTTGTTTCCCTGGACGAGGCGTATCGGCACAGAAGGGCTCTGGAAGCTGTGGTGAGGGCCGGTAAAGAGCCGGGATCAGAGGACTGGAAGGCGGTGGAAAAACTGCCGGAAGACTGGCCTATGTGGTGCAATCCTGATTATTCCCAGGTGGAGAAGGAGATCAAGGCTGATCCCAGGTGGGCGGCCTGGGTGGAGAAGACGAAGGGGTGAGGAAAGCTGTTTACCCCAGGTCTTTCCAGTAATCCAATACCTTACCGGGATGGTAGAAGCACCGGAACATGGCATCCAGGCCGAAGGCGTCGAAAACACGCCCGAAAAGTTCGTTCCCAAAGCTGTAGATGGGTGTCTGTTCCAGGAATTCCGTCTCCTGTGGATAGAGACGGGGATTCCACCAATAGGTTCTGAACTGTTCCTCGATTTCCGGCTCGGAGATCAGGCCCTTTTCAAGTTTTTCCACGGTATCCTGAAAAAGGGAGAGATGCTCCGGAAAGTGTCTGTTGAGGATCGGTATGGCGGGGATCCCGATATTGGCATCCAGGTCGGGATCCAGTCTTTTGGACAGGATGCCCTCTGCGTTATTGCAGAATTTAATGGCCATGCCTTCCCCGGTAAAACGGAAGATGTAGCGCTCCAGGAGGCTGAAATTTTCCGTAAACGTATGGTAACTGCCTATCATTTTCTGAATCTGCAGATGGTGCATCTCATGGAGGATGATGGCAGGCAGTTCTTCCATCGTGCAGTATTTTTCGATTCCGAACAGGTCCAGATGAAGGGCGTTCTCGTAGACGTAACCGAAAGAAGGGCCGAAGCTTAGGGTGGATATTACCTCCGTGTCGTCTATATCCACATTTCCGGGGAAGGCGGCATCCAGTCTGGCCTGCAGGTTCAGCAGGTTCTCCGGCGTGAGCATGCGCATCAGCTTATCATACCTGCGGGCGTATTTCCCGGGACTGGCGGCGCAGTCCAGCCACAGCGCGTGTTTGTCCCGCAGCCCTGTCCTGCGGTCCGGGCACAGATCGGGAATGTCCTCCGGCGCAATGCTTTTGAAGCGGGAAAAATAGGACACAAGGGTCTCCGGAGAGGCCAGGCCGTATCTTCTGATTTCGAAGAGGTAGTCCTGGTGGTTTAAGATTTCGGCTGCTTTTTGGTAACTTTCCTGTTCTGTGCCTGACATTGCCGCATATTCGAGCATCAGGGGAATACTTGCGGTTCGCAGTTTCATAAAAGGGTCCTCCGTGGTGTGGGTTTGGGATAGCGGGACTGCCGTTATTTATGGTCTCTATAGTTGGGAATAGAGAATTCTTTAAACATTTTTGCCCGGGCATCCGGATTTCGTACTGCCAGTTCCACATCCTGGCTGCGTCCCAGGTCAAATAATTTTTCCAACAGAGAACTCAGATTTGTCTCCCCGTTGATCTCGCCACGTTTCTCTCCGAGCTTTTCTCCACGCGCTTCCAGCAGGTCCAGATATTCACATGCCATAACTGCGTCTCCTTTCTGATGCTTTGTCCAAAATTCGTTAGCCAGTTCCGTAAATCTGGTATCCCCGGTGAGTGCTTCCATGAGGTCGCATAAGGCGTCCAGATGGAGGATTTCCTGCTCCCTGCGGCTGTCGAAATTTCCTTCGTTCAGATAATCCGCCACAAATCCCAGGTCGCTTGTAAACAGGTTTCTGGTTTCCGGAGATAGATTGTTCATGTGGTAAACCGTCAGTTTTGTATCATCAATCATCTCCAAATGCTTTTGGGGAACTCCGTTTTTCAGAAGCAGGGTATGAAGGTTTTGCGGAATGCGGCTGCTTTTTCCCGTCCAGGCGATTACGATGGTGATCACTCCATACACAGGAGCGCCGTTTCCGAGCTGCTGTCTGTAGGAACCGCCCTCATAGGAGATTTTACGCAATATCTGGCGTTCTTCCAGTTCGGTTTCGTTTTCAATGATGTATTGGAGGAGAATTGTGCCTTCTTCCGTCAGATATCTGCTGGTGTCGCAGAACTGATTGCGGGGTTTTTTTACTTTGTAAAAGCTCTCCGTGGGAGCGGGCTGGGTGTTCCCGGGATTCAGATACCGTTTCCCGTCGTATACCAATGTATTGATGCAGTCCGCAAATACATCGGCGTAGGATAACAGGATTTTCTCTGTAATGTCTTTTTCTGCCATGTTGTTACCTCCGTGTGGCGTTGCGGGGGCTTCCAGAAAAACGCCCGCTGTCTGTCTTGGAATAAAAGCAGGAATTTTCTGATCTGCAGGAAGAATGGGACTGATTACAGAATATTTAGGATGAAAATCTGCTCTGAGTTCAGGGTATCATAAGTGGAGGGATTTTTCAAGCTATTTTTTCAAGCGCACAGTATTTTGTACGCAGTATTTCGCAGTATTTTGCATGTAGTGCTTTTGCGTGCAGTATGAAATATCTTTTCACAAAAGTACTTGCAAAAAATAAATTATAATGATATTATAATGATATCAAATAGAAGCAAACTGGAAGGAAAGCAGGGAAACGGATTGAGGGCGGGCTAATACAGATCAAGACGGGAGGAAATCAAAAATGTTGGAAATCAAGAACCTGACAAAAAACTACAAAGGGGGAAAAACGGCAGTGGACAATCTGTCCCTGACGGTGCGCCCCGGAGATATCTACGGATTCATCGGCCACAACGGAGCCGGGAAGACCACCACCATCAAGGCCGTGGTGGGGATTCACGATTTTGACAGCGGGGAGATTCTGGTGGACGGGAAGGATGTGAGGAGCCGCTCCCTGGACTGCAAGAGGGTCATCGCCTACATTCCGGACAATCCGGATATCTATGAATACCTGACAGGCATCCAGTATCTGAATTTCATCGCGGATATCTATCAGGTGCCGGGGAAAACCCGGGAGGAGCGGATCCGCAGGGAGGCGGAGGAGTTCGGAATCTATCCGGTTCTGGGGGATCTGGTGTCCACCTACTCCCATGGCATGCGGCAGAAGCTGGTGCTCATCGGAGCGCTGCTGCATGAGCCGAAGCTGCTGATTCTGGATGAACCCTTTGTGGGACTGGACCCGGAGGCATCCCTGATCCTGAAGAGGAAGATGCATACCCTGTGTGAAAAGGGAAGCGCCATCTTCTTTTCCACCCATGTACTGGAGGTGGCGGAGAAGCTGTGCAACCGGATTGCCGTGATTTCCGGGGGAAAACTGGTGGCGGAGGGAGCAACGAAGGAGCTCGTGGGAGATAAGTCCCTGGAGGATGTATTTATGGAGGTGACCCATCATGATGAGGCAGATTAGGCTGTTGACAAGGATTTCCCTGTACGGGATGTTCGGGATAAATGAACTGCGTTTCACGAAGGATACCGGGAAGAAGGTGAAGGGCTGTCTCATGGGCTGTCTGTGGATTCTTCTGATCGTGATGCTGGCGGGTTATGTGGGGATGGGAAGCTACGGGCTGGCGGTTATGGGAATGGGACAATTTGTGCCTGCGGTGCTTGGCGTGTCGGTGGCTATGGTGGTGTTCTTTTTCACCCTGTTCAAGGCGGGGCCGGTGCTGTTTGACCGGAAGGCTTATGAGAAGCAGATTGCCCTGCCGGTGACGGTGCGGGCCATTATTGTCAGCCGTTTCCTGTCCATGTATATTACGGATATGCTGCTGGGATTCCTGATCCTGCTGCCGGGCATGGCTGTGTATGGGGCGGTGGAGCATCCGGGCGTCTCTTTCTACCTGACGGGGATTGCAGCGGGGATTTTCCTGCCGCTATTGCCTTTGACGGCGGCTTCCGTCCTGGGGGCGCTGATAGCGGGCATCTCCAGTCGGTGGAGGTATAAGAATCTGGTGTCCATCCTGCTGACGCTTGTGCTGATCTGCGGGATTATGGTGGGCAGCATGAAGATGGGCGGCATGGAGGAAAGCGAGCTGAACGCCATGGTGCAGCAGGCGGGCGCGTTTTTTGAGGAACGGATTCTGGGCATTTACCCTCCGGCCATGTGGGTCTGCGACGCCATGGTTTTCGGGGAAATCGGGAAGCTCGCGCTGTTTCTGGCGGTATCTGCGGGATGCTTTGCGGTGTTTCTGGAGATCCTGCAGCGGTTTTACGTAAATATCTGTCTGCTGTTGGGCAGCAGGGAGGCAAAAGGTAATTACCGGATGGAGGGGCTTCGGGAAAAATCCCTTCTGGGAACTATGGTGGAGCGGGAGCTGCGGCATTATTTTTCTTCCACCGTATATGTGGTCAATACACTGGCGGGGGAAGTGCTGATGGTGCTGCTGGCCGTGGCGGTTCTGGTTGTGGATACCCGGACCATAGAGCAGAGCATGGGGATTCCCGGCGTGGTGGGGAGGGCGCTGCCCATCCTTCTGGGCTGTCTGCCCGTGATGATGCCCATGACGGCCTGCTCTATTTCCATGGAAGGGAAGCAGTGGTGGATGCTGCAGACTCTGCCGGTTGCCAGACGGGATGTGGTCCGGAGCAAGGTGGCGGCGAATCTCCTGGTGGCCCTGCCTTTTTACCTGGTGTCCGAGGTACTGGTGATGTTGGCGCTGCGGCCGGGGTGGGCGGATGCATTGAGCCTGTTGGCAGTGCCTGCGGTATTTATTCTCTTCGGGGCGAGGCTGGGGTATGCGGTGAATGAGATGCTGCCGCTGATGGAGTGGGAGAGCGAGGTCAGGGTGGTGAAGCAGAGCGCTTCCAGTATGGTGAGCATGCTGGTGATTATGGTGACGGCGTTTGTGCCTATTGTGATTCTGATGACTGTGCCGGGGATTTCGAATTATGGAGTATATGGGATTCTGGCAGTTTTGATGGCAGGATTCGTGTGCATTTGCTCCTTCTTTGACAGACGTAGTGGGAGGTAGTGGACATATGGGGCATTGTGGACGGGCAGCTATTGAATCTGCCGGAGTAAAGGGGTATAATGTTTATACTGCTCGTTGGTTATACTCGTGAACGCATTTAATTGCCGCTTTCAGTTCTGGATTGCCGATGCGTTCACTCGTTATACCGTGCAGACGGAAATTAATTACGTTTGTGGGTATAAATTTGCAGTACAACCTGACTGCAGGCCGTCGGCCAGGTACTTTCCCAAGGGCATCACTGTAAGTCTTGGCGGCCTGCACTACAACGAAACCTACAGACAGAATTACAAGGGAGAAAAATATGGGGACGGATATCAGGAGAGAATGGCTGGATGATTTATTAAAGATAGCGGGGCCGGTATTGGATGCATTGGAGGCCGGTGAATTAAAGATAAGAATGCCGTTAAGCTTTCATGAGGACAGGGCGTCCTTTGCGCCTTTGGAGGCATTTGGGAGGAGTATGCTTGGACTGGCTCCCTGGCTGGAGGCTGACAGCGGCGCATTGGAGGAAGGAGAGAGAACGTTACAGGCCCGGTACAGAGAAAAGGCTGTACGTTGTATTGAGATGGCTGTGGACCCGGATTCCGCAGATTATATGAATTTTGACCAGGGAGGACAGCCTCTTGTGGATACGGCATTTCTGGCCCATGCCATTGTGCGTGCTCCGAAGGTTTTGGCGGGCGCGCTGTCCTCAAAAGCGCGCCGCGATCTGGCGCAGGCTTTTCGGAGTTCCCGCAGGATTATGCCTGGAAAAAATAACTGGCTGTTCTTTTCTGCCATGGTGGAGGCAGGGCTTTTTGTATTGGGAGAGCCTTATGACAGGATGCGCGTGCTGTATGCCCTGCGGTCTTTTCAGGGATGGTATATGGGAGACGGGGTATATGGTGACGGCGCCATGCTGCATTGTGACTATTATAACAGCTTTGTGATACAGCCCATGTATGTGGATTTGGTGAAAATATTTTCCGGAGAAATCGGGGAAGCGGAAGCGATGTGTTCTGAAGTGATTGCCCGGGCATCCAGGTACGCTTCCGTATTGGAGCGGATGATAGGGCCGGAGGGTTCCTATCCGGTGGTGGGGCGTTCCATTTGCTATCGCTTCGGGGCCTTTCAGATGCTTGCCCAGGCGGCCTTGCAGCATGAGCTGGAGGAGGGCATTGCGCCGGCAGCAGTCAGATGCGCATTGACTGCCGTGATCAGACGTGCGATGGCCGCGCCGGATATGTTTGACGAAAACGGATGGCTGAGGCCGGGGGTTTACGGGTACCAGCCGGAACTGGCAGAGAGCTATATCAATATCGGAAGTTTGTATCTGTGCAGTGCAGTGTTCCTTCCTCTGGGACTTGCCCCCCAGGATGCATTTTGGACCGGGCCGGATGAGGATTGGTCCGGCAGAAAGGTGTGGGCCGGAGGGCATATCGCCATTGATCATGCGAAGGATTGAATCTGTCACGGGTTCCTTCCACAGGCGTTCTCCCTGCGGACATGCCTTGGAGAGACTCGTCAGACAGATACTGAGACAGCGTTTCCCGCAGGCGCGAAGACGGCTTTGGGATTTTATGGGAATCCTGGAAGGGAAGACAGCTTAACCGATAGGCGCAAGATGTCCCCCAGGACAGAAATGCAGAAGGAAGCGTTTCTGTCCCGGGGGCAGTATATTTTCCTACAGATCGTAGTACATCTTAAATTCCGCCGGATTGGGAATCTGCTCCATCTGCTGCAGTTCGGCCCGTTTTCTGGCCACCCATACATCGATGAGCCTCTGGGGGAAGACGCCGCCCTTGGTCAGGTAATCGTGGTCTGCCTCCAGGGCATCCAGAGCCTCGCCCAGGGACGTGGGCAGTCCCTTGATCTTCTTCTGCTCCTGGGGGGAGAGGGTGTAGAGGTTGAAGTCATAAGGTCCCCATCCGTTTGCCTCAGGATCGATCCGGTTCTCGATGCCGTCCAGTCCTGCCATCAGAATGGCGGCATAGGCGTAGTAGGGATTGGCGGTGGCGTCCGGATTGCGCAGTTCGAAGCGCTTGGTTTCCGGAGACTTGGCGTAAGCAGGAATCCGGATCACGGCGCTGCGGTTGGAGGTGGCGTAGCCGATGGTCACCGGCGCCTCATATCCCGGCACCAGACGCTTGAAGGAGTTGGTGGAGGGATTGGTGAAGGCGCAGAGGGAGGCAATGTGTTTCAGGAGCCCTCCCATAAAATAGTGGGCCGTCCGGCTTAAGCCGGAATAGCCGTTCTCATCATAAAACAGGGGTTGTCCGTCCTTGAAAAGGAGCATGTGCACATGCATGCCGCTGCCTGCCTCCTGGTAAATGGGTTTGGGCAGGAAGGTGGCGGTTTTGCCTTCCCGGGCGGCAAGGTTTTTGATGATGTATTTGATAATCATGGTGTTGTCGGCCATGGCGGGCATGTCCGCAAGCTCTACTTCAATCTCCATCTGGCCGGGACCGCCCACCTCGTGGTGGTGGTATTTCACCCGGATGCCCCAGTCTTCCATCATCATGCACATACGGCTGCGCAGGTCATAGCCCACGTCCTGGGGCGCGGCGATGTGGTAGCCTCCCTTGTGGGATACTTCATAGCCGTTGTTTCCCGCAGTGTCCAGGCTGTGGTTCCAGTCCGCCTGCCTGGTGTCGATGCGGTAGCCGCACTGTCTGGGCGTTACTTCAAAGCGGGCGCTGTCGAAGAGGTAGAATTCGAATTCCGGGCCGATGACCATCCGGTCCGCGACGCCCTGTTCCTTCATATATTCAACTGCCTTCAGGGATACATTCTTCGGGTACTGGTCAAAGGGCCTGTTCTCCCCTTTGCCGATGGTGCATACATTGCCGCACATGGTCAGGGTGGGGACTGCCGCAAAGGGATCCACATAGGCAGTGTCCGGATCCGGTAGGAATACCATGTCGCTCTTTTCGATGGGGGCATAGCCGTAGTTGGAGCCGTCGAAGCCGATGCCGTAGGTGAAGGTGTTTTCCCCGAAGCGTTCCACGGGGATGGTGATGTGCCGCCAGCGGCCGTCGATGTCCGTCATTTTAAAGTCTATCATGCGGATCTGCTTTTCTTCGCAGAGAT
>CAJTSY010000127.1:9679-11283 GCA_910578995.1 uncultured Acetatifactor sp. | reverse complement strand
TACTCCTTCACCTGCCGGATCTCCAGTTCCTTATAATGGAACAGGCTGGCTGCCAGTACCGCCTCCGCCCCTGCCCGGGCAATCGCCTGGTAAAAATGCTCCAGGCTGCCCGCTCCGCCGGAAGCGATCACCGGTATATCCACTGCCTCAGACACGGCCCTGGTCAGTTCCAGGTCGTAGCCATCCCTGGTGCCGTCCCGGTCCATGCTGGTCAGCAGGATCTCTCCCGCACCTCTCCGCTGTGCCTCTGCGGCCCACTCCACCGCATCCATTCCCATATCCACCCGGCCGCCGTTTTTATAAATATTCCATCCGCTCCCGTCTGGCCGCCGCTTGGCGTCAATGGCCACCACCACACACTGGCTGCCGAATTTATCCGCGGCATCGCTGATCAGCCCCGGATTCAGGATGGCCGCCGTATTCACGGAAATCTTATCCGCCCCTTCCCGCAGTATGGCCCGGAAATCCTCCACCGTACGGATTCCGCCGCCCACGGTGAAGGGAATGAACAGACTGCCTGCCACCTGCCTGACCCATTCCAGCTGTGTGGAACGGCTGTCGGAAGACGCTGTGATATCGAGAAACACCACCTCGTCCGCCCCGGCCCTGTCATAGGCCCCGGCCACATCCGCAGGGTCTCCCGCATCCCTCAGGTTAGTGAAATTAATCCCTTTTACCACCCGTCCGTCTTTTATATCCAGACAGGGAATCACTCTTTTTGTATGCATCCGAACTCCCGGTATCCCCTTCCTCCCCGGGCGCAGGACACGGGGACGAAGGTTACTTTTATTTTGGCCCAGTTACACCTGAGCATATCTTACTGAAATTTTCCAGAATCCCCATTCCCGTCCCGGAACTTTTCTCGGGATGGAACTGACAGGCGAACACATTCCCCTGTTCCACGGAGGCATGAATTGTCACTCCGTATTCCGTCGTAGCCGTGACCATGTCCTCCCTGGCTGCCTGGAGATAATAGGAATGGACAAAATATACATACGGATTTCCCGTCAGGCCCTGAAACAGCCTGCCCTTCCCCCGAAGCTGCAGGTCATTCCAGCCGATGTGCGGAACCTTCAGGCCTTCCCCTGCAGGAATCCTGCGGATCCTGCCCTCCAGAATATGCAGGCCTTCCACCCCGGGACTCTCTTCGCTTTCCTCAAACAGAAGCTGCAGGCCCAGGCAGATCCCCAGAAAGGGAATCCCCTCCGCTGCACATTTCCTGATGATCTCCACCAGTCCGAACCTGTGCAGCTTCTCCATAGCATCCCCAAACGCCCCCACACCGGGCAGGATCACGCCGTCCGCCCCCAGGATGGTCTTCCCGTCCCTGGTGATGACAGCCTCCTGCCCCAGATGCAGCAGAGCCTTCTCCACGCTTTTCATATTTCCCGCATCATAGTCAATTATAGCGATCATACCGATCCAACCCGATTCCTGTTCTCATTTTACTGATTGTCCACAAAATCTCCCGTTTCCAGTTCCGCTTCCTCAGGCAGCACATCTGCCGGTTCCTGCTGCATACCGGGTTCCTCTCCATCCTCAGAGGCCCCTGCCTCCCCGGATACGTTCCCATCACCGGAGGATTCTGCCTCCCCGGAAGTATA
>CAJTSY010000127.1:1020-9579 GCA_910578995.1 uncultured Acetatifactor sp. | reverse complement strand
CTGCCTCCCCGGATACGTTCCCATCACCGGAGGATTCTGCCTCCCCGGAAGTATACCCGTCACCTGATCCGTCTCCATCCAATGTGCCTGCGCCTGACCCGCCGGTTGCTGAACCGCCCTCCCCTGCAATAGCCAGGACGGCCCTGGTGTAGGCGATATCGCTCTTTAACGCTGCAATCTCCCTGGCCTGTTCCTCCGTCACCCCAAACTGTTCGTACAGAATGTCCAGAAGGCTGGCATAGACCTGGCCCACTTCTTCAGCGGCCCCCCATCTGGAAGCATACTCGTAGAGATCGGGATATTCATGCACATCCTGGATCAGGCTGTCCAACGCCCTGGAACCCCCGCCCTGGGACGCAAGATACATATATTCCTGATACCACATCCGTATATGCAGAATGCACTCCGATTTGCCGTACATGATCTCTTCCTCCCCGCTGAGCTTCCTGCCATGGAGGCTGGCATAGCAGGTCTGGTAATCCCCGTTGTCAAAGGCAGTCCGTGCTGTCTGCTTTGTTGTAAAATCTATGGACAGTATAGCGAATATAAAAATGGCCGCGCCCACCGAAGCCCCCAGGACCAGTATGGGAAAGACTTTTTTGAAGCTGAGCTTCCTGACCGGATAAGAATCCTCATTTTCGGCTTTCTTCTCCTTCCTGGGCTTTGGCTCCTTCACCTTTTTGGGCTTCTTTTCCTTCTTCTGCTTTTCCTTTTTCTTCTTGTCCGTCTTTTTCTGGACTTTCTTCTTGGCTTTCTGGGCCTGTGCCTTATCCATTTCCCTGATGATTTCCTGGTTTTCCTCCGAAATCGGGACATCCTCGTTCTCCGGCTCTTCCTCCATGAGGAAATCCATGAACCTGGAAATTACCCCCTTTTTCTTCGGCCCCCCTTCATCCTGGGCCTGTGCGGAAATATCGGGAATATAATCGTCCACCTCATCCAGATCAAGGGCCATAACGCCCGAATCCCCGTCCAGCATGGTGTCCCCGATATTGTCATAGGGAATCTCCTCACTGGGGTCAATATGACGTTCCGCATCCAGGGCAGCCGCCACTTCCATCAGGTCAACCTGGGGTTCTTCCCGGTCCTCAACCTTTGCGGCTTCCGAAACGATGCTGTCCAGTATGTCCCGGTCTTTGACTACATCATATTCTTCTACTCTGTCAGTCAGTGCCTCCGGGCGTTCTGTTTCCTGACGGGCCTGCTCCGGGATACCGCCCTTCTTTGCCTTCCGCCGCCTGCCCTTCTCTGCTTTGGCCGCAGCCCTTGCCGCCTTTTTCTCCGCTTTCAGGCGTTTCTTTTCCAACGCTTTCTCTTTCCTGCTGTCCACTGTACTTTCCACCGCTTCCGTCTCCCCGGCTCCCTCTATCTCTGCCCGCAGCCTTTCCGCCTGGTCTCTTTCCCCCGGAAAATCTTCCCGGCCGTCCACTGCCTCGTTCCTGTCCGACTTTCTCAGCAGTTCCTGTATCTCCTGCAGGTCACTGCCCTCCCCGGCCAGATCCAGCACGTCGCCCTGCATGTCCCCCTGTCCGGACTGTCCTTCCGCATTCCCTGCCAGAAGGCGCGCCGCAATCTCCTCCTCCGACATCTCGGCCAGTGCGTCAAGATCCGGTATCCGGGAAGGATCCCCGTCCTCTTCCATAAGTTCCTTTAAATAATCCTCCTGTGAAGGCATCCCGTCTCCTCCGATTTCCTATTTTAAAAATACAATCCCCTGTTAGTTTATCATAATCCGGCCAACCATTCAACTGCATCCTTGGAAATTCCGCAGCCCTTTTCTGCCAGTTCTTTCGTCAATTGGTACAACTTTTCGTCTACCCTGCAGAAAAAAGCCTTCCGGTTATAAAAGGCCGCTTTTTCAAAGGGCCAGCGGATCACGGAGGGAAACTGCAGCCCCACCCCCAGTTCCAGGATCAGAAGCCTGCGGTTCAGGGTTCCCTGAAGCCATTTCATGTAAAGCCTCCACTGGTCCAGATAGCCCTCCTCATTATAATTTTCCGCATAAACAGTATTCAGTACAAATTCCCTGCCGCATTCCGGACAGATGCCAAGGGATACCGCCTTCCGCTCCGGACAGCCTCCGGCCAGTCCATGAAAAAATTCTTCCAACAGGGCACGATCCTCCCGGCATGTCTCCTCCAGCACCCCTTTGCAGCCCCCTGCACACTGTTTCCGCAAAACGGAGCCGCAGGGCATCACCAGACGCTTTCTCCGGGCGATGCTGCTGTTGGTAGACACAGATACCCCGAAATGGTTTTTCCCCTCCAACAGTGTGTCCAGTCTCTCCAGGGCGGCTTCCACACTGCCGTCCCCCCATCGTTCCAGGCAGTATTCGCTCCACCCGGGCAGGAGCCAGGAAAGTCCCTCCTTCTTCAGGATTTCACAGCCTCTCCTGTACTCCGGTTTCTGCCGCAGTTTTCCCTTTCCGTCAAAGGCCTCCCCGAAGCCCACCAGGATCATCTCGGCATCTTCTATTTTTTGTATAAGATCCTGCCTCTCCATTCCACACCCTCCCTGAACAGATATGCAGCCCTGTCCTGGCTGGAACATGCGCCCGCCAAACGCACCACCACAAAAAAGCCGGGATAACTTCCCGGCTTTTCAAGGCGTTCACATATTCAGGTGCCGCTCGTCAATAAGGTGGTCTATGATCTTTACCAGGTTTCCTATCTCCGGCTTGGACAGCTGCGCGTCCGCCCCCAGGGACTCACCCTTCCGCCGCATCTCATCGTTCACCAGGGAAGAGAACAGGACGACCGGAATACCCGCCGTGGCCTCATCCGACTTCACCAGCTTGGTCAGCCTGTGCCCGTCCATCTCCGGCATCTCAATATCGGAAATAATAAGGCGCACATGGTCCCGCAGCGTTCCCTTATTCTTGTAATAACTGATGATATCATAAGCCTGCTTGCCGTTTTCAGTATGGGTCAGGTTCTCATAACCCGCTCTCTTTAAGCAGTCCACGATCAGCTTGTTCAGCAGCGGCGAGTCCTCCGCAATCAGGATGGGCACCTGGCTCCTCTCCCGCTCTCCCAGCTCGTTGATATCGGAAACCTTCAGTCCCGTTTCAGGGTTGATATCCGTGACAATCTTCTCGAAATCCAGGATAATGATCAGCTTGTTGTCCTTCTTGACAATACCGATGGCAACGCCGTCCTCCACGCTGGAGATGGTCACCTCCGGCTTCATGATCTCACTCCAGGAGATTTTCTGGATCCCCAGTACATTATCCACATGAAATGCAATGTCCAGTTTATTAAAATTTGTAATAATGAACAAACCCTTGGGCTCCGACTGCCCCCGTCCCAGACAATTCTTCAGGTCGATCGCCGTAATCATGTATTCCCGGGGCATAAACACTCCCTCGATACTGGGATGCGCGTTGGGAATGGGCGTGACCTTCTCATATTTCATGATGGTCTTGATCTTCGCCACATTGATCCCGTAATAATTGTCCCCCAGTGTAAACTCCAGGATCTCTAATTCGTTGGTTCCACTTTCCAGTAATATTTTGCTATCCATCTCTACCCTGTCCTTTCCTGCCCGGAGCTTATCCCAAGTAGGAACAGTTCCCCGCCATTTGTAAGGCAAACCGATACAGCAGTGCCCGATGCTCTTATTTTATCATACCTGAACAAAAAAGAAAACCATAATCTTAAAAAACTTGTTAAAATACTTGTTAAAATAGTCCGCAGGCAAATGGTTTCCGACGAAACAGTTTCCGGACAGGTCCTCAGATATTTTCGTTGCGGATGGTTTCAATAATGTTCTTCCGGTTCACCTTTCCCATGGAATAGCGCATGATGGCATACAGCAGGACTCCCACCGCCAGAACCGCGGCTGCCGTAGCTTTCCAGGGCAGGCGGAGGGCCGTAACCACCCCCTCTGCCAACGCCACGTTAAAGCACAGGGACAGTATGATTCCCAGGGGTATCCCGATGAGCAGCGCCTTGCCTCCGTAGAACATGCTTTCCAGTACAATCAAACGCCTGAACTCCCGCCCGGTCATCCCCACCGAGCGCAGCATGGCAAATTCCGGGGCACGTAACTCCATATTGGTGGTGATGGTATTGAAGATATTCGTAATGCCAATCAAAGCCACCACCGTGATAAAGCCGTACAGGAAGATGGCCACCACCAGGTTCAGGCTCCTGTCGGAGCGGTACTGGGCATCGAAATTGGTCAGGGTGTAATACTGCAGCTGGATGTCTTTTCTGACAGCAGCTTCCATTTCATCCGCATTCTCACACTTTACATAAACATCTACATTGTCATATTTCATGTCATCATATTTCGAGCCCTGGGGCAGATGCGTATCCATCCACTCCTCACTGACAATCAGCTCGATCCGGCCTGTGGCGCTGTGGCGCTGATACATGGGCCTTACCCCTGTCTGGGTGAGCACCTCTATCTCAAGCCCCTCCGCAATGCCGGTTCCCTTCAGCACCTGTCCCTGCCGGAAGGAGGCGATGTCTCCCTCCTCTACATACAGCTTTCCGTCCTTCCAGTACCGCCAGGAATAATCGGCCAGCACGATGGCTTTGTCCCTGGCTTCCTCCACGGATACGCCCACATTCCGACAGTAACGTGTATAAGCCTCCTCTCCCAGGGAGCGCAGTATTATCTCAGAATCTTCATATCCCGACTCCAGATAGTCCCCGGAATAGGCAATCTCTTCCTGATCCGTAAAAAAACGCACGCTGCGGACAACCTCCGCCTCCTGCACGCCGTCCATCCCGGCAATCTGCAGCGCCTTGTCATAGGAATCCCAATTGTTCATACTGACCCGGATCTGATATGGAAAGTCTTGATAGCGAGAGGACGTGGAATACATCAAAAGCTCCACAAAAGTGGACAGTCCGATAAACGCGGCCACGCTGACCACGATGGAAATCACCGTAGTGCGGTATTTTACCCTGGCGCGCCGTAAATTTTTGTACGCTATTTTGCCTCCGATTCCGAAGAATCTGTCTATAAAAGCAGGACAGCGAAGCTCCTTCCCCGACATACGTTTCGCCTCCCGCACCGTGTCGTTGGCACGGATGGCGCTGATGGGCGATACCCTTGCCGCACGCCTGGCCGAACCGGAGGCGGAAAGGTACACGGTCACCCCCGACAGCACCGCACTCAGCAGAATCGGCCAGACCGAAACTACAAAGATAAGCCGGAACCCCAGAGCATCCTTCACAAGGCCGTTCACTGCCTGCAGCAGCACTGCCGTGGCTCCAACCCCGCTTATCACACCAAGAGGAACCCCTGCCAACCCCATCACTACAGCTTCATAATACACGATTTTCTTCTGCTGTCTCCTGGTGGTTCCCACGGAGGCCAGCCTGCCGTACAGCTTCATCTTCTCTGTAAGGGAAATCATGAAGCTATTATGGATGCAGAACACGCTGGTCACAATGATAATCAGGACCGCAATAACCGACATTGCATATAACATATTCATGGTACTAGACGAAAATATCAGAAGCTCCCATCTCAGAAGCCAGTAATTCTCCTCCACATTCTTCGCCACCGTCCTGACCTGCCGCTCCTCCTCGGGGGTAATGATACCTAAATATCCACCCACATAGTAGCGGCGGTACAGCTCTACATCCACTCCCAGGATGCCGGCATTTACCTGATCCGCGCTGCGCAGGCCCTTTTTCGTGTAGGAGGCATACACGTCCACCTCCTCTGCCGACTCCCGGTCATCCAACAGGGTAAAGGCCGAATAGCCCGGCGCAATCCGCGGCTCCCACGTCTGGTTGGGGCGCTCCACGATACCCACTACCGTGTACTGCTTCCGAGAGGAGGGCTCAAACCGTTCTTCCTCCGGAACATAGGGGCTTTCCTGGCCAAAGACATACTCGTCCGTCATCCGCTCCCCCATCTGAAGCTCCAGTACATCCCCCACTTTGATATCCACCAGACCGTTACTGCGCACATGGCCGCCCACCACCAGTTCCGAGCCGTTTTCCGGCATCCGTCCCTCCGTAAGCGTCAAAGCCAGGATATTTTCCATCCCTTCCTCTATGGCACTGACAAAGAGATATGGCTTGTCGGGATTCCGGCTTCCCTCCAACGGGGCATATCCCAGCTTCTGCGTCAGGCCGTATTTTTCTATATTGACATTGTTCTCAAAATATTTCAGGTACTCCCGTCCCACGTCCGTGAAATGGTAATGGAAATCCCCGTTCTCCTGTTTCTCATATGCAATCATACTGGCGCGGAAGCTGGTCACTATACAGGCAACCCCTGTAATCAGCGCCGTGGCAAGGATGATTCCCACGATGGTTACCAATGTGCGCTTCCGGTTCTCCTTCAGGGAACGGAAGCAGCATTTCTTTAACACATTTGAGCTTTCCCTCATTCCTCCGCCCCCCTGTTCCTGTTGTACAGAAAGCCGTCCTCGATTCCCAGGACCCTGTCCGCCTGTTTTGCCAGTTCCAGGTTATGGGTAATCATGATGACCGTCTGCTTATACCTCCGGTTGGAAATCTTAAGCAGCTCCATAATCTCGTTTCCCGCCCGGGTATCCAGGTTTCCCGTGGGTTCGTCCGCAAGCAGGATGGCCGGCCTGGTGATCAGCGCCCGCCCGATGGCAACCCTCTGCTGCTGTCCGCCCGAGAGCTCGTTGGGCAGGTGCCGCAGCCTTTTCTTAAGCCCTAGCATCCCTGCCAGTTCCTGTACCAGCTCCGGATCCGGCTTACTGCCGTCCAGTTCACAGGGCAGCGTCAGGTTCTCCTCCACGTTCAGCACCGGTATCAGATTGTAAAACTGGTAAATCAGCCCTACCTGCCTTCTCCGGAAAATCGCAAGTTTATCATCGCTCATCCGATAGATGTCATTGTCCTCTATCAGGACCCTTCCGGAAGTGGGCCGGTCCACCCCGCCCAGCATATGCACCAAAGTAGATTTCCCGCTGCCGGAACTCCCCACAATGGCCACAAATTCTCCCTGGGCCACGGAGAGGTTCGCGTCGTTTACCGCGATTACCTCGTTGTTGCCCTTCCCGTATTTCTTGAATAAATGCTCTGTCCTTAAAATTTCCATACCTTTCCTTCTTCGCCTTCCCTTCCGGTTTTTATTATAGCCCCCATCACTTCATGGTTCCAGTATAAAAGACGAAAATGACATTTAAGTGACATTTTAAAAAGAAATACTACCCGACAAATCTCATCACAAATATCGTTCCCTCCCCTGCCCGGGAATCCACCGAAATATATCCCCCCTGCTTCTCCACGATTTCCTTCGCCAGGGCCAGTCCGATTCCCATGCTGTCCTCCCGGGCTGAATTCCCGTTGTAAAACCGCCGAAACAGCCTCTCCTGCTCCTCCTTCGTGATTCCGCTCCCGTAATCACGTACTGCAATCTGCGCGTAAATGTCATTCTCCTCACCGGATATCTCTACGCTGCCTCCGGCAGGACTATGTTCAAGGGCATTTTTGACAAGATTCAGCAGCGCCTCCGCCGTCCATTTTCTATCCGCGCAAAGCGTAATACCCTCCGGTATCTCCACGGACAGCGCAATCTGCTTCAGTTCTGCCTCCAGTTCCAACCTGCCCAGGACTTCCTGTGCAAATTCCCGCATTTCAAACCGCTCCGCCTGTAGTTCCACCACCCCCGCGTCCAGGCGTGACAGCTTCATCATCGCGGTAATCAGCCAGGACATTCCGGTAATCTGATTGGTAATCTCCGCCATAAAACGGCGCCTTGTCCGGAAATCCATATCCGGGTTTTCCGACAGATTGTCAACCAGCACAATCGCCGATGTAAGCGGCGTCTTCAGCTGATGGGAAATGTTCGTCACCGAATCCGCAAGGGCCTGCTTCTGCGCCACGGCCCGCTTAGCCTGCTCCTTCAAAAAAACAGTCAGCTTATAGATTTCATTGCGCAGACCGCTCAGTTCATCGTCTTCATTTTCGTCTATCTCCAACTTATACTTTTCCCTGTGCAGCGCCTGCATATAGGAAGTAAGGCCCAGGATTCGCTTCTGCCTTTTTTCCATATAACAGCCAATGGCAGTACAGAGTGCCCCAAAAATCAAAAGCAGGTTTATATTGACGCCTGCATGCAGAAAAAGGAGCTGCCTCTCCTGGCTTCCAAAAGAGTCGCCCCCATGCTTCCCCAGAATACCATAATGTGCCAGGATGTCTTCGCCCGCGGCTTCATTTCCACGCCCCTCCAGTACCCTGACCAGTTCCTCCTCCGCCACATCCGGGTAGGTCTCCCGCAGATTCCCGAACACTGCCGCCAACAGGCCGCGATATTCTGCCCGCACATAATCAGCGTAAACCAAGGTACACACATTCACGATAAGAAGGCTGGCGGCCATAACCGTCAGTAGGGAAAAGGCAAATTTTTTCAGTTCACGGTTCCATACCATATGCATTCTTTTTCTCCTAATTATAGTTCCGTAAGCTCCCCTTCACACCCCAGGTTCTTGCATAGAATTTCCGGCCGCAAAAAGATGCGTCCGTAAATCCTATGGGGCTGTTCATGGGAGCTTACTGATTTAGTTCCGTAAGCTCCCCTTCACACCCCAGGTTCTTGCATAGAATTTCCGGCCGC
>CAJTSY010000127.1:0-920 GCA_910578995.1 uncultured Acetatifactor sp. | reverse complement strand
AAAAAGATGCGTCCGTAAATCCTATGGGGCTGTTCATGGGAGCTTACTGATTTGTCTCCATCCTGTAGCCCATGCCGCGCACCGTTCTGATGATCTGCGCATCCGAATCCTCCAGCTTCTCGCGCAGACGCTTCATGGTAACCGACAAAGTATTGTCATTCACAAAATTCCCGGATATATCCCATATATCCGCCAGGATCTCATCCCTGGTAAACAGTTTACCCGGATAGGACATCATACTGGACAGAATCTTATATTCCAGTCTGGTCAGCGTTATCTCCGTCCCGCCTCGATTTACCTTGCCGGTTTCCGTATTTATCACAATATCACCGCAGCGGAGCAGGCTGTCTCCCTTTCCATTCCTCCGCAGTACAGCCTTTATCCTGGATACCAGTTCACGATTTCGAAAAGGTTTTATCACGTAATCTTCGGCGCCAAGATCCAGGCCGCGCACCACGTCCCTTTCTTCTTCCCTTGCTGTCAGGAAAATTACCGGCAGCCTGTACGCTTCCCTTATCTTACTGCAGAGCCGGAATCCGTCCCCGTCCGGCAGCCCGATATCAAGCAGCACCAACGCGCAGTCTTTTTGTCTCAGAAGAGCTTCCGCCTGGGAAATAGTCCTTGCAGTATTCACCTCGTACCCTTCCTGCGATAGCAGATATTCCAGCCCCAAAATAATTGCTTCATTATCTTCCACCAATATAATTCTCATGGCTGTCCTCCTCCGCGCTTCGTCCGCACAATACGAAACTTCAAAATCTTCTACACAAAAAAAGAGTAGATAACTACTCTCTTCCGCAAATCTTTCACCTACTTTTGTACCCTCAAAACCGAACACTGAAACTACCAAATCCTTCATCCGCCCCGCATATCTTCTTCCTTTTCCTGGTTAAGCACTCGTCCGATTAGTAGGCGTCAGC
>CAJTSY010000126.1:7159-11295 GCA_910578995.1 uncultured Acetatifactor sp. | reverse complement strand
TGTGCGAGGCCATTCTGGGTCTGGCAGGAGCATGACGGCAGGGATGGAGAAGCAGCAGGAGCGGAGCCGCAGCAGCCTGGGTATGGCGGGAGTCGTGGGGAAGGCGTGGAAAGCGGAGCCGCTTTTGGAGGGCAGTGCACTGCACAGAGGGAGATGGGATGGAAGCGTCCCGGCAGGGCCATGCAGTGCTACGGACGGTGAGATCGGTCAGAAATGCAGCGGAGATTATGGGAGAAAATAGACAGATGGAGAGATGAAGGATGGAAGGAATCATGATGGATCTAACGATCAGGGAAATTGCGGAGGCCTGCGGCGGAAAACTGGTACTCCGGGACGAAACCAATGCTGACAGATGTGTCAGTTCTGTGGTGATCGACTCCCGCCTGGCAGGGCCCGGAGGCGTATTTATCGCCACGGAAGGGGAGAGAGTGGATGGACACAGCTTTATTCCGGCGGCGTTTTCCCAGGGGGTCATTCTGGCGGTAACCCAGAAGACGCCGGAACAGGTGGAGGAAGAGCAGACGGCCAGGGCAGGGGTCCGGAAGAGCGCGGTAGATGCGGGAGATGGAAACGCCTCGGCAGAAGGGAGCCGGTCCGGCAACGCTTCGGCAGAAACCCGGCAGTGGGGCAGTTATCTCCTGGTGGAGGACAGTTTTCAGGCCCTGAAAGACATAGCGGAGGCCTACCGGAAGAAGCTTTCCGTGAAAGTAGTGGGAATCACCGGAAGCGTGGGCAAAACCAGTACCAAGGAATTCATTGCCTCTGTCCTGGCGCAAAAATATAAAGTATTAAAGACCGAGGGCAATTTCAACAATGAGGTGGGCGTGCCCCTGACCCTTCTGCGCATCCGCAGGGAGCACGAGGCCGCTGTGGTGGAGATGGGTATCAGCGATTTCGGGGAGATGCACCGCTTAAGCAAAATGGCGCGTCCTGATATCTGCGTGATAACCAACATAGGCCAGAGCCACCTGAATAACCTCATCGACAGGGACGGTATTCTGCGGGCCAAGTCGGAGATTTTCGACTACATGGCGGAAGACGGCCGGATCTGCCTGAACGCTGAGGATGACAAACTGCGTCCGCTGCAGGAAATCAAAGGACACAGGCCGCACTTTTTCGGACTGGGAAGAAACGGGGGAGAGGAAGTGTCCATGACGGATATCGTGGGGAGAGGGCTTCAGGGCAGCGATGCCACACTGGTGATACGGAACGGAGCGGGGCCTGAACACAGGGGCAGCGGAACCGGCGGATCCCGGGATACGGAGCAGGTGTCCGTGGAGGGAAGGGAGCAGGATTCCCGGATTTCCGTTCATATTCCCCTGCCCGGTGAACATATGGTGTTGGACGCTGCGGCTGCGGCATGCGTGGCCAGTGTTATGGGTCTCACCAAAGAACAGACTGCCGCAGGAATCGCGGGCGTGGCTGCAGTCAGCGGGCGCACCAATATTATCTCCACATCCCATTATACGATTATTGATGACTGCTATAACGCAAACCCGGCTTCCGTGAAGGCTGCTGTGGAGCTGCTGGCCATGGCGGATACGGAGAAAGTGGCAATCCTGGGAGATATGCTGAACCTGGGCGGCAAAACTCAACGCTATCATGGGAAGATCGGCAGCCTGGCGGCGCATCTGGGCATCGACCGGCTCTACTGTGTGGGGGAACTGTCCCGCCATATGTTCCGGGAAGCCAGGGAGCAGGGTAAGGACAAAATACATGTGGAGTGGTTTCAGGATACGGATGCCATTCTGGAGAGGATCGGGGCGGATCGGAGGGAACTGGTGCCGAAGGGAAGCACGGTGTTGGTCAAGGCCTCCCACGATATGGGGTTTGCAAGGGTTCTGGAGGCGCTGAAGGAGGAAACTGTACCGACAGAATCTGCGGGATACTGAAAGTGCAGGGGTGCGGAGAACCGCACTCCTGCTGCTAATTTGAAGCCTCAATTTTGGATTGTCCTGTTTGGTGGCGGGACACTTTTTCAATGTATCTTTCAGCGTTGCAGGTGCTCAGGGAATGCAATGTTTTTGCAAAGCATTTCCCGCTTGATGTAACTTTAACGGCTACACGGGTAACAGCTCATTTGCGGAATTTAAGAATATATGCTAATATTAATAAAACATTAACCTATTCCCATTGATTATATGAGAAAATAAATAAAATCAGCCTGACAGGGGCATATTCGAAAAAGAGGCCGGGGTAAGAGATGGACGAGAAAATATTGGTGGCGGACGATGAGAAAGAGATTGCGGATCTGGTGGAGCTGTACCTGAAAAACGAAGGTTTCCGGGTGCAGAAATGTTATGACGGCACGGAAGCCCTGCGGGCGGCGGAGCAGGAGCAGTATGACCTGGCAGTTCTGGACATCATGCTGCCAGGGGCCAGCGGCCTGGAGATCTGCCGCAGAATCCGGGAAAAGCACAACTATCCCATCATCATGCTCACTGCCCGGGACGGCGAGATGGACAAGATCAACGGACTGACCCTGGGGGCGGACGACTACATGACTAAGCCGTTCCTTCCCCTGGAACTGGTGGCAAGGGTAAAGGCACAGCTCCGTCGTTACAAGCGGTACAACACGGGAGTGCCCCAGGAGGAGATTTATTCGGTTTCCGGCCTGGTGCTCAATGACAAAACCCACGAATGTTTTTTAAACGAAAAGCCCTTAAACCTGACACCTACGGAGTTTGCGATTCTGCGGATTCTGTGCCAACGCAGGGGACAGGTGGTCAGCGCGGAGGAGCTGTTCCACCTGATCTGGGAAGAGGAATATTACACCAAAAACAACAATACCATCACGGTCCATATCCGCCATCTGCGGGAGAAAATGGGGGATTCCTTCGAGAATCCGAAGTATATCAAGACGGTCTGGGGGTGCGGATACAAAATTGAAGGATAAAAACAGGCATCTGAAGAGAACCCTCATCACCCTGCTGATCATTGTGGCGGGAGCTTTTGCATGCAATTTCCTGTACCTTATGCTGGACTATGCGTTTAACGGATTTGTGCGGGACTGGTTTGTGCGCAATTATGTCTATACGGAATGGGTGCCGGTGGAAGAAGTGGCGGAGGGCTATTTTGCCACCACCATCCGGTGGTCCAGGTTAAAGGAGCTGGTCTTTGAAATATTCCTGTGGACAGTGATACTGCTGGCGCTTTTTATCCGTCTGATCTCCGTGGTCTATGCCTCCTGGCGGGAGAAAAAAGTGATTCATGCCACGGGACAGATGATGGATGACTTTATGCGCCATGACAGGGAGGCGTCAGAGGTATTTCCGGCGGAATATGCGGAGGTATCCCTGCAGATGGCGCAGATCAAGGCCTTCGTACAGCGCCAGGAACAGCTCCAGAAAGAGGAGGCCGGACGGAAAAATGACCTGATTACTTATCTGGCCCATGATTTGAAGACACCTTTGACCTCCGTGGTGGGTTATCTGAGCCTGTTGGATGAGGCGCCGGACATGCCGGAGGCCCAGAAGGAAAAATATGTGCATATCACTTTGGACAAGGCCCGGAGACTGGAGAAACTGATCAACGAATTTTTTGAGATCACCCGGTACAACCTGCAGCAGATCGTACTGGAAAAGGAGACGGTGGATCTGCATTTTATGCTGATACAGATGACGGATGAATTCTATCCCCTCCTGGCCGCTCATGGGAACACCGTCCGCCTGGAACTGCAGCCCCGGCAGGAGGAAGGGCGTGGAATCGAAGGGAAGCGAACCGAAAGGCGTGGAACCGAAGGACGGGAAATCAGCCAACCGAGTGAGAACATCGTGGTCTACGCCGACGGGGAGAAACTGGCCAGGGTCTTCAACAATATCCTGAAAAACGCCATAGCCTACAGCTATCCCGACACGGAGATCCGGGTGGCCTGCACAGCCCTGGAGGACAGGGTGTCAGTCACTTTTTCCAATCAGGGAAAGACGATTCCGGCCCAGAGACTGGACTCTGTCTTTGAGAAATTTTTCCGCCTGGACGATGCCCGCTCCACCAACAGCGGCGGGGCAGGACTGGGACTGGCCATCGCAAAGGACATTGTGACGCTCCATGGCGGCACGATCACGGCCCACAGCGCGGATGAAGTGACTACTTTCACGGTGGAACTGCCAATGCGCCAGGCGAAATATCCGCAGTAG
>CAJTSY010000126.1:4219-7059 GCA_910578995.1 uncultured Acetatifactor sp. | reverse complement strand
GCATATATTCTTCCTTTAACTCAAAATACCTGTCCCTGATCAGTTCGCTTACATGGGAGCCAAGGTTCTTTCTGGCCTCCCTGTCCATGTCAGCCAGGTAGATGGGATCCTGAAATTCAATGACCACGGTGGCGCTTCGGATCCAGGGCAGGTGGTCTTCGAATATGTCGGCCGAGTTCAGAAGCACCATGGGAACCACGGGAACCCCGCCTTTTTCCGCAATCTTGAAACTGCCCTCCCGGAAGGGAAGGAAGGTATCGTTCACACGGTTGCGGGTTCCTTCCGGAAAAATGCAGAGGGACACGCCCCGTTTCACTTCCTCCACCCCTGCCAGGATGGTCTTCAGCCCTTCCTTGATATTGTCCCTGTCAAGAAACAGGCAGTGGATATACCGCATCCAGTCCCGCAGCAGGGGATATCTGAGCATTTCCTTTTTGGCAACATATCCGGTTATGGACGGGAAATGGGTATAGGTGAGAACGATGTCAAAATAACTGCGGTGGTTGCCCACATACAGTACCGCGGTGTCTGTGGGAATCTTTTCCCGGCCCCTTACGATGACTCTGGCTCCCGCCAGAAAGGCCACACAGCCAAAGGCCCATTCTATGATGGCCTTGGAGGCCCGGTCCTTTGCGCCTGGATTGGATTTTCCCACAATCCACAGTACGAATAAAACCGGAATTCCCAGAATTAAAAACGAAAACAAATAAAGCGCTACCAAAATCAGACGAATCATGCGAACTGCCTTTCTTGTATCTATGAGTATAAATGTGAGATTAAAGCGTTTTTTATGCCCAGTGCCATTCCCCGCCTAAGTGCGGGCCATGCAGACAAAACCACCATAGCACAATTTATCCAAGCAAAACCGCCCTGGTATAAAGTTATCTAAACAAAACCGAATCAGCCTAAACCATCTTAGCATAGAAACGGTAAATTGTACATAGAAATAGAGAAAAAGATAGTGAGGTTTTTGCGTGAAATTTCATTACCCTTATATCAGAATGACAGAGAGGCTCAGGAAGGCAGGACTTCTCGCCATACTGGCCGCCTGCCTGCTGCTTGGCGGATGCACGATGCTCCGCGAGGAGAAGATCAAGCTGCGGGACCTGGATTTCACCGTGCTGGGGGAGGAGAAGATACCGGAACAGCTGAAGGCGATCATTGAGGAGAAGAAGACATCCCCCTTCCAGATCACCTACACGGACAATGAGAACCTGTACATATGCGTCGGATACGGGGAGCAGGAGACCGGAGGGTACAGCATCGCCGTGGATGAGCTGTATCTGACGGACACGGGAGTCATTGTCAGCACCACCCTGCTGGGGCCGGAGGCGGGGGCAAAAGAGAACGGGACGCCCTCCTGCCCTTACATTGTGATTAAGACGGAATACCTGGAACAGAATGTAACTTTTGAATGAACTTGACTACAGATTACAATACATGTATTTCCCTGGAAGAACAGACAGGTTTGTGGAGGCTGTGGCCTCTGCGGCTGTCTGTTTTTGTATAAATATAAAATTTTATGTAACAAAAAGGCAGATACGGTTCGTTATATTTAGTAAAGGAGAAAATATTTACTTTTGGGGGAAGACATGATTTTACTCACGATAATGGATCAGGCTAAGAAACCGGCGAAGTTTTGTATTTTATATGAAAAATACAAGTATCTGTTGCAGAAAGTGGCCATGGATATTCTGCATGACAGCTATTTGGCGGAGGATGCAGTGCAGAATGCATTTATTAAGATAGCAGATAACATGGAAAAGGTCGGGGAGATAGAAAGTAGGCAGACGAAAAGCTACATCATAGCGATTACAAAGAATGCCGCCATAGACATATGGAGAAAGAGGAACAGGCAGAAGGAAAGTGAATTCAGAGCGAACGATGCGGAAGGGGATAAGATGTCCGTAGTCTATATGGAAACGGATATGGAGAATGAGGTGTTGGATGTAATAAAGAACCTGCCTGAAAAGTACAGGGATATTTTCTTTATGAAATATTCTGTAGGTATGGAAAACAGCGAGATAGCGTAGGTGTGCAGTATTAAGGAAGGCACGGTGAGGCAGCGGATTGCCAGGGGTAAAGTGCTGATTGAAAAAGAATTAAAGAATTTGGGGGTGAATGTGTATGCAGCAGATAGAAGTGACTGATGAATGGCTTTACAGGTATACACCCGTTGTGGACGAAGCGGTTATCAGGAAGCTAGAGGCCGAGACGGACTATGGGTATCATTTTTCTGCGGGGTTTGAGCGGAAGATGAAGAAGCTGATCTGGAGGGAAGCCCATCCATGGGCCGGAACTGTTTACAGGCATCTGAAACGTACAGCGGTATTGGGCATCTGCGTGGTGGCTACAGTGTTTTTCTTTACAATGGGCGCGGAGGGAAAAAGGGTTAAGTTTTTTGAGACAGTCAGGACGATGTGGGAGGATTCGGAATTATATACATATTTTACTGATGAGAAGAAAGGCGAGTTCCGGGAAATAGAACCTGCATATGTGCCGGAGGGATATGTGGAAACAGAAAGATATTTATTGAGTACCAGTTTTACACTGGTCTATGAGAACGAAATGGGGGAAATGATAACATGGGAACAGCAGCTTATTTTAGACGGCGACAGCGTTGTGATGGACACGGAATATGATTCCAGGATGACTTATGAAGTGGACGGGAAAATGATTACAATTTGTATCTATACGTTCGGATATAAATATGCATACTGTGAGAAGGATGATTATGTGTATATTCTGACAGCTGATAACTTGACGATTGATGATATTAAAAAAGTTTTTGAGTTTTCTAACTAAATGTAACAAAAGGACATTGGCATTTCGTCATAATT
>CAJTSY010000126.1:0-4119 GCA_910578995.1 uncultured Acetatifactor sp. | reverse complement strand
AATTTACAGTTACACAATATACATGGGTGGAAATTGTTGGAAGCTTGCCAGACAGTTATGGATTAAAGTTGATAGGTATGTCAACAGGAGGTCAGTGTGAGCCTTTAGGAGATTCAGGTAATAATTATAAATTTGCTCCTGGAACTTACTGGTTTAAGGTAAGCACAAATGACGGGGGTTATTCGTCTTCGGTCACTTATAGTCTCACTTTCCGAAAGAACTATGAGTCTTCTCAAGCTGATGGATATGTGAGAGAAGGTAGTGGAATAAAGTCAAAAATTAATATTTTGCAGAGTAACGATAAAAAAATAACTTATGTAAATGGCAATAAAGTCGATATAAATTATAATTATTATTGGGATGGAAGTAATCCATATGGTTCTCAAATTTATAATATAAATATTATACCAGATTCGTCAACATATTGCGAAAGTATGGAAATTGTATTATATAAAGAGTCGACTCAGCCTATAAAAAAAGATTATTCAAATTACACAGCATTGCTTATGACATTTGTTTCTGATCATGATTTTTACTATATTGATTGCAGAACTGCAGGAGCATATGCAGGAGAAACTGTGGTTGAAAAATTTTCATCGGTAACTGTGCTTATTGATCCGAGAACTGGAGAACTGTTGGATATTGTATATCCTAATTATTATTATAGTTTTCCTCATGAGGGCACCAATTATATTAAAATTCAAGCAAATTATGACACTATATTGTGGAAACCATAATATTCAGAAGGCATAAGGAGATAATGAAATGATTATTAGTTTTGAAGCAGGGAATTTGTTGAAATGGAACAGCCACGATATCTCGGAGAGTAAAAATCTATTCGAAAGCACAAATGAAATTTTGAGTAACACTGAACATGCAGTTAGGGTTGATATTTCGGCAGATGGGATAGCAGAATGTAAAAAAAATTACCAGGGGGATGAGCAGGAATACTTGGGTGATGGGCTGAATATCTGTTTTACACCTGACGGCATGGTTTTTGGAAATAAGGACTGGCCAAAGATAGAGGATTTCATTGACCTGGGGAAAGGACCGGGATATATGCTTGGAAACGGGCTTTCAAGCGATTGGTACGATGACTGGACATCTGTGAAGGATAAGGCGTCCATGTTGATTTTATCCTATGCAAAGGCTTACGATGAAATAGTGCGGGGATACGAGGATGGAACAAGGGTGAAGTACAAGATAAACAATGATCTGCATGATGTACCCTTAAATGGATGTGAGGACGAATTATATAGAACCGTTACCATGGAAGAAGAACTGAAAGCTTTAGCGGAAAGCTTTGAAGCAAGGGCAGGCAATCTGGAGAAATTAAACGAGATGTCCTGTTCTGCGCGAAAGCACATAGCTATTCGATATGCAGAGTGGGCAAAACGGGATTTCATGGTCACTAAGGACGAAGCAGAAAATGTGAATGTCCGCTGGTTGGAATTGAAGGAGGAAGAAAATATTTGTAATATAAAGAATAAAATGATGAAGGCAATGGATATATTTCAGAAACAGTATGCACAGACAGGCTTGTGCAATGTGGCAGTAAATATCCTTGACTAAAAAAGATGCTTCAAAGGATGGTCTAAAGGCATATAAGTAATTAGCATTTCTATACTCAAAGGGTACCTACGGCTGTAAGTGCCTTTTGGCATTATAAGCAGGCGGAGCATTGTGCAGGTAAACAAAAGTGTCGTTCATAATCGAATAGAAAAATAAAGCATTGTTATGAAGAGGATAATCAATTATATTTTATTTACAGTCCTCCTTGCCCTGCTGTCCGGCGGATGCGGCGGACAGCAGGGCCGGGAAGGCGCTGGGGCCTCGGGAGAAGCAGTGGATCCCGCGGCCGTCCTGAGCCTCAGAGGCAGGGACAATTCCCTGGATGCATATACCGCGGCAGTCAACATCCCGCTGCAGGTGGAGAACCCGGCGGATGCCATGGACGGAGGGGGAGAAAGGGTTTTTCTGGGAGCCACCGGAGCTCGTTATTTTAAAAAGCATCTCTTTGAAGACGTGGATCAATGCTGGGATGAGCTTTCCTCTGTGACTGCGGAGGGGAAGACGGCCTCGGAACATTTTGACCGGAAAAACCAACTGTGGGACGTAGGGCCGGTTGCAGGCACAGACCATTATGCGGTCTTTGATTATGAAGCGCGGGAGGATGGGGAGGGATACCGGTACTTTCTTACGGAGCGGGACGAAAATCATGCGGTACTGAGGGAGTTTCCCCTGGATTTCCTGGACGGAAGTGATTTTTCAGAGGTGGCCGCGGGCCTTACAGGCTTTGCGGTGGACTGTTCCGGGGCGGTGCATCTGTTGCGGCAGACCGGGGAGGGGCAGCAGTATCTGCTCGTTTCATCCGCCGGGGAGGTTCTGGCGGAATACATTCCGAAGGACGGGGTGGTAGACGGCCTGGTTCCCCTGTATGACGGTGGTGTCGCATTCCGGACAGCAGGGCGGGACGGCGAAGTGACGTCCCTGCGGTACATGGATACGGAGACTGGCGGACCGGTGCAGCTGGCAGAACTGGATAAGTTTCAGTACTGTATGACCCTTTTTGATGAGCATACCCTGCTGTATGCGGATCAGGAAGGGGTGTACCGCAGCGGACTGTCCGGAAAGAAACCGGAGCTCCTTTATCGTTGGATCGATCATGGAATCACGGTGTATGGGGTACCCGCCATGCAGGCAGATGGGGAAGGGGGAATTGCGCTTCTTTATGAGGGGGCCGGAAATGACTATTATCTTCGTCTGGAACCGGTGGCGGAAGAGGTGGAGCTGTGTGAGCTCACCCTGGCAGTGCCTTCCTACGGCGCCTCGTTTTACCAGTATCTGGCGGCGGAATTTAACAGGCAGTACCCGGCCTGCCACATTGAGTTAAAGGAGTATGACTATGCTGATGCTAAGCTGCTGACGGAGCTGACGGTGGGAAAGGGGCCGGTACTGGTCGATACCTTCCTGACAGGTTTTGAGGAACAGGAGGAGCTGTGGGAGCCTTTGGACAGCCTTATGGACCGGCTGGGCATCGCGGAGGAGCTGCAGCCTTCCGCCCTGGAGATGGGAAGGATCAATGGGAAACTGTACGGGATTGTGACAGATTTCAGGCTGCGCACCCTGGTTACCGGGAATCCGGATCTTAAGGACTGGGATTACGATGTGTTTCTACAGTGTGTAGATGACAGTTCCGGGCTGGAGGCAGTTTTTAACCAGTATGACGGAGACTTCGGGACTTATTTTATTGCGGGCTTTATCAGCCATGGAATTGAAGACAGCTATTTCCTGGAGGCGGAGAAAGGAAGTATGAGATTTGACAGCGGCAGATTCCGCAGGGCCCTGGAGGTGGCGGGAAAATACTGTGTCCGTGAAGACGGGGTAGACCCCGGCAGTTCCATGCTGGAGGGAAAGGTGCTCTGCAATGAGCTGACTGTCAGCAGTCCCGGGGAGCTTGCCCTGTACCGTGTCTGTTACGGGCAGGATGCCAACTACATCGGATATCCCACAAAGGAGGGGGCCGCCCATTTTCTGCAAAGCGGCGGCGGTCCTCTGGCTATCCGCAGGACAGCCGCAAAGGAGGAGAAGGAAGCAGCGGCAGCTTTCCTCAGTCTGTGCCTTTCCTATGAGGGGCAGTCCCGGGCGGCGGAGGACATGAACTTTGCCCTGAGTGTGCGGAAGGATGTGTTGGAGGAACAGTTTGCATCCATGGACGAAAGTGCCACGGTATTCGTGCCGGGCTTCGGGGAGATTACACTGGGGGATGACCTGGACATGGAGACGGATAGAAGGACGCTGCAGGACATGCTGGAGAAAGCGAGGCCGGAGAGGTATTTCCCTGGGGAATTACGGAGTATTTTGTTCGAGGAACTGGAGCTGTATTTTTCAGGAAGTTTGACAGAGGATACGCTGACGGACCATCTGGAGAGCCGCCTGGGGCTGTATCTGGGGGAGGAGTAAAGGCGGAGTATATGCGGATATGTGGAGGATACAGTTGGAGAAATATGGGGGTATATAGGCGGCAGTATGGGAATTCCTTAATCAGATGATTTTTGGGGAAATGATGGATGTCAATTGTTACTGTTCACGGGTGCCTCCGCGAGGCGTTTTCGTGCG
>CAJTSY010000125.1 GCA_910578995.1 uncultured Acetatifactor sp. | reverse complement strand
TTCCTCCAGGGTCTCCACCTTAATCTGCATGACGATATAACTCCTGTTCCGATCCGACGTGCCGGAATCCAGCATCGGGTGCACGCAGTAGATACGGTTCCCGTCATAAAGCCAGCTGGTGGCCGTGTCAGATATGAAGTCATACCATTTCGAGCTCCTGATCTCCTCCATGGAGCGAACCGTATTCCCGTGAACCCCCATATTGGAATTCGTAAATAATATAATGTATTCTACCTCCGGCACCAGGTTTTGGGTCGTTACGAACAGATCATCGATAAAATTCAGGCTCTCATATTTGTCATAATCGCTGGTATAGTTCGTCTGATTCAGATTGATGAGCTGCCTGTTGAAGCACAGGGATCGAATCGCATTATCATAAATGCCAATCGTGCTGTCCAGGATCTGAGATGTCTGGGCAAAGGTAGCTTCAAGATACATGGTCTCTTTATTAATAAGCATGGATCGGATTGTTTTATAGCTGAATATGCCAAGCACGCTGAGTGGTATCAGTGCAATGAAGATAAAGGCCATGAGGATCTTGCTTTTGAAGCTCATGTCATTGAAAAAGCTGCCGATCCTTTCCACTAAATCTCCTCCTTGTTTTTTCCAGCGCCCCTGTCTTCCTTCACATTGTGTTGCCGATATTTTTCAGGTGTCTTTCCGAAATGCTCTTTATAGCTTTGGCAAAAATAGGATAAATTGTGATAGCCCACTTGTTCACATATATCGATGATCTTCATGTTCGTATCCACCACAAGCTGTTCCGCTCTTTCCATGCGAACATTTTTGATATATTTATTGATGCCGAATCCAGTGATCCTCTTAAAGCGCGCACATAGATAGCTGGGGGACAAGTATACCTTCTCCGCAAGGCTGTACAGGTTCAGCTCCTCCTGATAGTGCTTCTCGATATACTTTTTCACCAGGTCGATGTCATGCCCGGCATCGCCGCTGCTTTCCTCTCTTTTCTCAAATTCCTGCAACGTGTTCTGCAGGATGCTTTTCAGGTCGAGAAGGTCCGAGCAGCGGTAGAGTTTGTCTATGTACAAGCTAATCTCATCCTCGGAGCATTCCCCAAATTCCGTGATGATGGCATGGTACAATGTGGAGAACACGAATTTCACATATAGCTGAGAATAGTTGGTCTTATTTTGGTACTTTTGGAAGAGCAGATCCACATACATATATATTTTGTTAAAATCCTTGGCGCTGACTTCCTTTCTTATTTTATCCAATAGCAGGGCATCGCCCGGCGATGGGGTATTGATTTCTTCTAACAGCTTCTCCTCCTCAAAAATCCTGGTATAGGATACGAAAAAGCGGTATTCCATCAACCTTTCTAGCTGGGCAAATTTCTCTGATAGATTCCGGTTCCTGTTCCCCTCGCTGCTCAGCGCGATATAACATGTGTATCCTAGGTCGCCTTCGATTTTATCGTATAGATCCATCGCTATCTCATAGAAGGATTTCCGCATGTCCCGTTCACCCCCTTTGAACAGGAGCAGGCATTGGCTCACATTCAGATTGAGATAATCAAATGGATATGGTATGGCTTCGGCAATCCAATCTTCAAAGCGGAAAGAGATGATGTCAAAAAAGCTTTGGTCGAACTCCAGCAGGAAAAGCTTTGTGTAGCATATGTCGAAATTTTCCAGCAATTTCGTGTCGGCTTCCGAGAGGCTGTCGGAATGGTTCAGCGCTTTATACAGAAGATGGTTCTGGGCGTATCTCGCCGTCTGGGAATATAATTCATGCTCAAGCTCCGTGCGCTTCACCCTCTCCATCACGCGTTTGAGCGATTTTTCGAATTCTTCTACCTTGATGGGCTTTAAGATGTATTCCGACACCTCCAGGTTGATCGCGGACTGGGCATATGCGAAATCCGCGTAGCCGCTGTAGATGATTATCTTCAGATTCGGATTTTCATTTTTGGCCAGTTTTATCAGCTCGAGGCCGTCCATCCTAGGCATGCGGATATCGGTGAACAGTATGTCGACTTTATGATTTTGCAGGTATTCCAGAGCCTGATTGCCGTTATCTGCAAAGACCTTGTATAGTTTAAATCCCAGTTTATCTATTAAAAACGATATTCCTTCCAGTTCCTCTTTTTCATCGTCTACAATGAGTATCGTAAGCATTTTATCCTCTATTTTTTGTATTGAGCGGTCTTGGGTCTATATTTCCCTTCCTTTTCTATTTCTCTTTTTTATCATTTCCTCCAAACTCCAGAACCGGCGGCCAGGGGCTTTTGCTGTCCCTGGCCACTGTGCTTTCCCGTCGTCTCTGGCTGCCGGGCGAAAGTTTTTACTTCATCACCATATCCGCATCCTGTGGCAAGGGCTTTAGCGGTTCATGAGGCAGCGTCTGATACCAAAACGCCACGGATGTATAGTCGTCATACCTGGGGCCGGTCCAGCCTAGATTGTCCAAAGTCATCCGGAATCCAGTCTCGAAGTGGATAGGATCCGGCACATGGAAACGGTACAGCAGGAATCGCTGCTGGCCGTTGTAAAAGGCAGAATTGTCCCCCAGAATGGCGAACATTCCGGCGTAGAGGCCGCTGTAAGTGTGGTATCTCTTCAGATAGATGTCGTTGCCGAAGCCGTAGGCGCCCCCAAAGTAGTCCTCCGTGCCGGTATAGTGGATGGACGGGTATCTGTCGCCGTCGATGTACATCCGGGCCTCCCCCTCTACCCAGCAGGTATTGTTGCCATTCATGCCCGCTGCCAGGGTCAGGCCCATGAACTGACCCTTTCCTTTGATATTGTCTATGACTGCGTAGGAGCGGCCCTTTTGCACGGGGTGCTCCTGACGGTAAGACGCGTGGAAATAGCCGATATTTTCGGTCAAGTCCATGTAGCATCCCGTTATCATATAGAAGAGGGTCTTGTCCTCCTTGCTACGGTTTTCCATGGTAATCCGGCAGTGCTTTCGGAAAGGCATCTTCCAGTAGCAGTTCAGGCCTCTCCCGGGGGCCACCAGAATCTTGGCGGAATTCAAGATGGGGTATCTGCCCTCCCGGTCTTCAAAGTTCTCATCGTAGGCGCAGCCAAAGAAAGCCGATATGGGCGCTTCCACAGACGGGGTTTCATCCCCCTCCCAGTAGATTCGCAGGATGAAGCTGTGGCCTACATATCCTGTAAACCAGATATTCTGAATCATTCCCGGCCCATCGGTGTCCACCAGGGTGACGGTCTCGCCTGGGTGGATATCGATGCAGGGGCGGAGCTTGGTACAGTCCCCGCCCCGGGAGCCGCCTCCTCTTGTCCCTGTGGGATTTTCGGCGGAAAATGCAAAGGTTTTGATGTCCTGGATTAGATGAATGCTTTCCATGTCTGTCCTCCTCCACTCATTTTTTCTTATAGCGCCTGTTCCGGTTGCTTCCGACTATCTCTATTCCTGACATAAAAGGAGTCTTTTATTTTACCCTTTTACACCTAAATCATGTGTATTAGATTATTTTAGATCAGTATGAGTTTTTGAATAAAATCAATGGTATAATCCACGCCTTTATCTCCCAGCTCGCCCTTCCAATTGTCAGAGTGCGGTTCAATGCTTAAGCCTTCCTGATAGCCCTTCGCATATAAAATAGACAAAAATGCACCCCAATTTGTCATATCCATTCCTGCCGGCGGATCATCAAAACGCTTTCCGTTAATTGTAAGAGCACCTTTGATATGAACATGAATAAAACGATCCCCCCAGTCCTTTACCTCCTGCAGATAGTCACCCCCTGCATAAATGCAATGAGAAGTATCATATTTAATGTACAAATCCTTTAAATATCCATGAATTACCTTATACGCCATAGAATCACAGACAAAGTTATTCCATCTGCAATTATAAACAGCAATCCGAACCCCTTTTTGTTTCCCATAGTCAATCAGCTTTTTAAAATATGCAATTGCCAAACCGCAGTTCTCATAGTAGGAGAGCGCATCCACATAATTACAACCCGTAATATAAATGGTACAGCCCAGCTTCTCCGCAGCATCAATGAGCCTGTATTCCAGCAAAATCTCCTCCTCACAAATACCTTCTTTGCATATCCTGTCACTTCCCCAACGGCCGATTGCGCGAACAGGCAGACAATACTTTTCGCTGTACCCCTTGACCTCATCCACATGGAACAGAAATTCCTCCGCGCGGTCATTTACATCCAGTTCCACAAAAGAAAGTCCTTTTTCTTTTGCTTTAATAAAATCCTCTTCCTTAATCCATGAAATAATTCCAAGTGTCATTATAATCCTCCTTTCAACAAAGTCGAACAATAGGCGATTGCGAAACGCCAGAATCCCGCATAAATACGGGATATTTTTTGTCATAAAATAAAACAACTCCTCACTGATATATGGTATAATTGAGCTGTCAACCAACAATCATCCATATCAATCAGTAAAGGAGTTGCTACCTATATGATAACACACAAACAGCTTTCCCTGAAAGATATTTTTACAGATTGCCAGAAAAAATTTGACAACGATAAATACCAGCTCCTCGTCATGCTTGATGAGGCCATAGACATGGACGAGATTGTCCCCGTCTCTTTTGTGACACATTTCCATGCCCTTACCGGCAGGCCGCGCAAGCACCTGCTCTATCCCATGCTCAAAGCACTTTTGCTGCAGCGCATCTTTTCCATCCCTACCGACACGCTTTTGATCGTGTTCCTGAAGTATTCCCAGGAGCTGAGGGACTTCTGCGGCTTCAGCGTCGTCCCGGACGCCTCCAAGTTCACGCGGTTCAAGCAGGATTTCCTCCCTGACCTGCAGGCCATGTTCGACAATCTTGTGGATCTGACGGAGCCAATCTGCCAGAACATTGATCCCTCCCTTGCCTCCATGACCATTTTTGACACCTCCGGCATCGAGGCATGGGTGACGGAAAATAATCCCAAATACGCCAACCGCATCATCAAACAGCTCAAGGCATTCAAAAAAGCAAAGGGGCTTGATGATTCCTATGACCCTTACAAGGCCGCCTATGCTTCCCTGCCTCCCCATGCCGAAGCCAACCCTGCCATCCAGCAGATGTACATCAACGGGCATTTCTGCTATGCCTACAAGTTCGGTATCGTGACCAACGGCCTGGGCATTGTCCGCAACATCACCTTTTACAACAAGGACTTCCTCCAGGCACACCCGGATATTGTTGTAGAAAAGAAATCCGATTCCCCTGACGAGGACAAGTCCCTTGCCGATTCCAAGGCCCTCATCCCCGTCCTGAAGGACTTCTTCCGCATGCACCCGCTTATCAACCCAAAGACCTTCCTGGGGGACGCCGCCTTTGACTCCATACAGATCTACCATGACCTCTTCCACGAGCTCCATTTCGAAAAGGCTTTCATCCCACTCAACGGCAGGCTCTCCCTGGAAGATTCCGACTGCCCCCTTAATGAAAACGGCATCCCCTGCTGTCCACATGACCCTGCCCTCCCCATGAAGCGTGAGGGCAGTAAATCCCATCTGCGCTGCGGCCTCCCCACCATGAAGTTCGTCTGTCCAAAGATGAAGTGGCAATACGATCCCAAAACAAAGAAATCCAGGCGCGTGGCCGGAATCAGCCAGTTGGTCACAGTGATGGTTGCCGATAAGATCCACAGGCATAAGTTCATACGGAGCCTGAAGCCGCTGATTGCCTGAAACAGCTTTCTTAGGACTTACCACTTCTTAGAATCCAGGATTCCCTGCTTTCTTTTCCCTGTACAAGTGCGCCTATTTTTCGCCCCGGCTTATTCCGCCATTTTCAGATTTGCATTCCAGGCCGTCACAAAACGTATGTTCTTTGGTTTTGCCTTGATTTCGGGCCAAAAATCAGGGAGTTTCGCAATTACCTATCTGGTTCATTTCACTTTACTTTTACACATTTTCATGCCCAGTACATACTCCCCCTCTCTTCAAAGATTAATGTATTTTTAAAATATTAGACCGATATCGGTCTAACATTTTTATTAACCATTAAGACTTTATCATTTTTAACAAAAACACTTCTATAATGTATTGTCCAAAAACAAAAGAATACCATTTACAAGACACTAAATGGCAGTGATTGAACTGCTGGAACATTGCTGCCTGATAAAACCTTTCGTTTTCCACCTACCTGACTGCCAGCGCAGAAACATAAAAACCGCACGGACACATTCGTCTCCGGCAAGCCCTATATAAGCGCCTGCCGCAAGCATATTCATCCGGATACCAAAAAGCCATGTACCTCCCACCATGCACAGATACATAAAAATAACTGCGATAACCGTGGTGTACAGTGCGTCCCCGCTTGTCTTTAACGCCTGTCCAAAGACAAGATTCGTCACACGTCCCACCTCCAAAATAATATCAATCTCCAGCAGTTTCCCTACCAAGGCAATCATCTCCGCATCTTCCGTAAAAATCCGGACTAGATAATCCGAACTGAACGCAAATACCGCCTCAAGCCCTGACGCAACACATATCCCAATACAGGCTGCTTTCTTGGTCTCCCTATCACAGGCTTCATAATCGCCCCCGCCAATCCGCCACCCTGCCAGAATGGCATTAGCCTGTGCAAGCGCCACACCCACACAATATGAAAAATTGGCTATCTGTGCCGCATATGCCCTTGCCGTCACATTCAGCCCCGCATCGTCCATCTGATTCAGGAAGCGGATGGTAAGTGTCATCGCAACATTGTAGAATGCTGTCTCCATAGCAGAAGGCAGTCCGACTTTTATGATTTGGACAAAGACCTCTTTGTTACCCAGATGGTCCGTTTCCTTATCCGGTTTCACCAGACGCCCGGAAGATATAATAACAATCGCAAGATTTAGGAAACGCGATATAACGGTTGCAGCCGCAACACCAGCAACGCCGCTGTGAAAGACAAACAAAAAAACTGCGTTAAGGCATAAATTCAACACATTCGACAAGACAGTGGCAATCAATGGCTGTTTCGTATAACCAAATGCCCTCAGATAACTTGAAAATATGGGAATCAGCGCATTCACAAAGCAGAAGCTGCCCACAATCTTCAGATACGTCTTTGCATAGTCCATCAAAAGCGGCGCCACACCCACAATCTCCAGAACATCCTCTGAAAAAACAAACAAAAACACAGAAAGCACTACTCCGAGTGCCAGATTCAAAACAGCGCCCAGCTGTCTTGCCTGATACGCCACTCCTGTTCTTTCTGCACCAATATACTGTGTCATCACGGCAATCATTCCAGAGGATACAATACCAAACATGATTATGAATACATTGATGTAAGTATTTGCCGTCCCTACTGCCCCAACCGCATTGTCTCCAACGGTAGACAGCATCATGGTATCGACCATTCCAGCCAGTATATAGCACAATGTCTCCAACGCAATCGGTATGAATAACTTTGTTAATGATTTCATTTCCCAGCCAGCACCCCGTTTTTCTATCTTTCATCTATTCTACAAGCACAACTGCCTCATCTGCCCACAAAAGCCCTTCCATTCACAAAATCCTTCATGCCCTTTAATGCCTATAGTTACACATTGCCTTTTTGTAGACATAAAAATCAATCATACGCTGTTTCTGCAGTTTCCTTTCCATATAAATAAGTCCCCTGTTATCATTCACATACTGTCTGGAAATCCTACCCCCTGTTAATGACAGATACGCATGACGAATTTGATTCAGCGTCTGATAATATCGGAACAACTCTTTATTCTGTCTGGCCTCATCCCATAGCATATCGCGTCTACAGTCCGAATCTGCACCGCCGTCCATTCCTACTTCATCACCATAATACCATTCTTCTGCGGAAACTTCTTTGTCCGTGGCAAAGCTGGAGAAAAACACCTGGTAAACCACCTTGTTTTTTGTCCATTCAGACAGTTCACGCAGTACCGTTTATTCGCAAAATGTCTGACTGCCATATATTCCATAGTGATTCCTCCTCCCCATTTTTCGCTGCAGCCTGTATAATTTCATAACAGCCTGCAGCGAGTACCATACATATTGATAAAATGAAATAGCGTGTAAGATTATTATGAATATATGTGGATACTTGTATTTTACTCTTAAATACTTTATAATTCTTGTAGTATATCCTTACTATTTTGACACAATCCTATTTTTATAAAAACCAGCAAATACCTTTGCATATCTGAATGGCATTGGGAATTACACATATGAGCAAATGATTCGGAGGAGAATAATGGATTATGCACCTTTACAGGAAACCAAAATACATGGAACCGCCGCCTTTCCATACTCAGTCTATCATGGGCGCATTCCGGAATGGCTCCGCTCGTTCCCCCTGCACTGGCACGATGACTTTGAAATCATCTATTGTATGAAGGGCCAGATACAGATCACACTATGGGGACAGGCCCATGTCCTTCATGACAAGGATCTAATCGTTATCCTTCCCCATGCGGTTCATTCCATCGAGCAAAACAGCTCCAAAGGTGGAGAATATTTCAATATCATGTTTCACGCTTCCCTCTTCAAGGGTACTGAAGAAGATCCCTGCTACGCTAAGTATGTCCTCCCCTTTTTGAAAGGTGAAAAGACAATGGACTGCTTTTATCCGGCTGGATCCCCCTTCAACCAGACAGTGGCACCAGGCATTTTATCCATGTAGGCACATCGCGAGGAAAGCTATTCCACATATGAGTTGTGCATCAAATCCAATCTGTTTCTGCTGCTTCACCACATGAACCAGAACAGTACCACCACGAGTGACAACTGTTCCCTACAGTTATCTTACAGCCGCCTAAAAAAAGCCCTATACTACATCCAAGAGTCTTACGACCATGATATTTCCATCTGCGAAATCGTCAGTCAGTGCGGTTTTTCAGAAAGTCATTTTATGAAATTATTTAAGGAACTGACTGGAATGAGCTTTAAAGCTTATCTTGTGTCCTACCGGCTTGAACTGGCTGCAAAACAGCTGTCAGAAACGAACCTCAAAGTGATTGATATTGCAGGGAACTGTGGCTTCCACAATCAATCCTACTTCACAAGGGCATTTTCAAAAAAATACAGCCAAACGCCTCTCATGTATAGAAAAACCGCGGAGATGGAAAGGCTCCAGAAGGTGTAACGCGGCGAAATAAAGTCCCCATCTACTGTAGCTTTCCTACAGATTAATGTTAATAACTTCATGAGCTGTCACAGATTCAACCTCACCTGCTGTCGTAAAATCACCCATTTTCCTGTCACACAATCAATTGTATATACAACTATTTATTTCCAGTCTACAGCAGCTCTCCGAACTGCATTTTCCATGTTTCTATCTTATATTGTCTGACTCTTTCGAACCATGCCTCTCTTATCTGCGCCGGAAATTGTTCCAACATCCATGTACAATTCATGCAGGAAAGCCGCCCGGGATATCCCGGACGGCCTGTTTTTCTTCCAGTTTATGTAATTGTCCCAATTCCACGCACACTTCGCCTAACAGCTCTTTTGCGCATAGTTGGATATCCCGTGCGGTTAGATCCAACCCCCTCCCAGGTATTCCGATACCGCTTCCAGGGCATACGCTATGGTTATGGCATCCACTTCCGGTATGCGGCCGGAAAGCCTCTCACTGTTCCAAAATGTGTCCGTAAGCCTGCTCAGCGGACAGCCTGTATCAAGGTCAGGAATACAGATATACTGGCCGCTTAAATATTTTCCTATCACGGCATTCATCCGGCTCCCCCTGCCAGCAATGATAAGCTCTGCCATGTTGTTTCCCTGCCGGATCACCTCCACACGACCTTCCCATCCCCTGCTGTTTCCAGGCAGGCCGCACCGGAACACTATGGGTAGCGCTGCTCTGCTCATTCCACACCTCCCACAAGCCTTTCATGGTCCGCCACAAAACGTACCATATGTTCATCAACCAGGCGTTTCTGCTGCTGGCAGGCATACAGCAGGGCCTTTTCACAGACCCGGTTGATGAGCCTCGGAATGCCGGTAGATATTTTATATACTTCTGTCTCCGCACCCTCCGTAAAGATTCCCTGCTGTGTCCCAGAGTACGCCAGGTGGGCCGCAATGTATTTCCCCGTCTCCGCACGGTCAAGCCTCCCCAGCACGATGTTCATGTCAATCCGCTGGCGGATTGCTGCATATGCCTGCAGCCGCAGCTTCTGATCCCACAATTCTGTCTGACCTACCAGCACAAGGGACATGGGGCTTTCGGAGTCAAACTTATAGTTCAGCAGGAACCTCAGTTCCTCCAGCATCTCTTTCCCAAGAAGGTGTGCCTCATCCAGTACACAGACCACCTTCTTTTTCTGCACTGTGCATACCGTCTCAATCTCCTTCTGCAGCATGCGTTTGGAAACCCCGCTGTAAAAATGCGCTTCCAGGCCCAGCTGGTCCAGCAGACCCGCGTAAAGCCATTTCGGTGTCAGCTTGGAATCCGACAGGTACAAAAGCTGGTATTTCTCCCTCCCCAGCCTCCCCTCGAACATCCGCACCAGTGTCGATTTGCCGCAGCCGGGGCTTGCCGTCACCACCGCGAACATCTGCCGGTCCGCTGCGTACACAAGCCTTCCCAGGGCGTCCTCAATACGGGGGGACATATACAGCCTGTCCACTGGGATATCCCTCGTAAATGGCGTGTTCCCCATCCCAAAATATTTCTCATACATTGCCTGATGCCTCCTTCACATAATCACCAAAGGACAGGGCCTCTGCCATCTGCCTATGATCCTCTTTGTATTTTTTCTCAAGAGCGTCCAGGAGCCTTGAGCTTTCCGGCCGGGCTTTTGTCATCCCCAGCGGCACTTCCGGCTTTTTCGCCGCATACGCACCGATCTCCATCCTGCGTGCGGCCACCGGCTCTGCGCCGCTGCAGTATACCGTCACCGTGTCCGTGTCCATCGGGTCATACGCGATTTCCACCTCCAGGTTCGCAAACGCCGTGCTCGCCTCGTATTTCCTGCCCCTGAAGGAAAAACACCCGGCACCGTCTATTCTGCGTTTCTCCCTGTGGCGGAACGCCTCCGCCACAACAGACACATCAAGGAACACCAGCCCCCTTTCGTCACGCAGCCATTCCTGTTCCGGCGTGATCCCACATGCCGCAACCTCCACCCCGTAAGACTTATAATACTCCCGGATCCCCTCATGGGCCTCCTTCTGGTATTCCTGCTCCAGGAACACCTTCCATCTCCGGTTCAGCTCCTCTACCGAATGCACATGGGCCACACGAACCTCCGCAATGAACTGGTCCACGCGCTGATGGAATTTTTCTATTTTCCCTTTCGATTCACAGGCCCCGGGCTTTGCGTGCAGGATGCGGATCCCAAGTTTCGCGCATGCCTTCTGCAGGTGCCCGGCCGTGTACTGGCTCCCCCTGTCGACACTATTCCGTTATCGTAATAGTGTCGACTATACCGATGTTTTGACTATTCCGACATATGTCAAATCTGCTTGAAAT
>CAJTSY010000124.1 GCA_910578995.1 uncultured Acetatifactor sp. | reverse complement strand
AAATAAGCGAGGAATCAATATGGGAACGATGATCGAGTATCTGGAAAAATACGGAAAATACACTTTTCAGGAAATGCCTATGACAGAAGTGGACAGTCTGGCCCTGTGCCAGTTTTCCTACCTCAAATTCGACGGGATGGTGCCGGGTGTGGGGGAGGAGAGCCGGGCGGTTACCCTGGAGAGTCTGGAGAGGCATCCCGACTATGAGAAGCTGTTTGCGGATGTGCGCTATGAGAAGGAGAACAGGGCCCTGTTCACGGCCATGCTCCGGGGCAGGCGTTTCCGGAACATGAGGCTGAATTATTACGTCAATATCATCGAGGAGGAGTGGGAAACGCAGTTTTCCGCTTTGGTCTGTTTTCCTGAAGGCGGCCCTGCCTACGTGGCTTTCCGGGGAACGGACGAGACCATTGTGGGGTGGAAAGAGGATTTCAATATGGCCTTTCTGTCTCCGGTGCCGGGGCAGGAGTACAGCGTCAGGTATCTGGACACTGTGGCCGCAGCCTTTCCGGGGGAGTTCTATGTGGGAGGGCATTCCAAGGGGGGAAACCTGGCAGTGTACAGCGCCATGAATTGCGCACCGGAGGTCCAGGAGCGGATTTTACAGGTCTACAGCATGGACGGGCCCGGTTTCCGGCCGGAGGTGCTGAAACGGTGCGGTTATGACAGGATTGCCGGGCGGGTGACCAAGATTCTGCCCCATTCCTCACTGGTGGGGATGATTTTTGAGTCGCATATGTATTTTCAGGTGGTTAAAAGCCGGACTTTCGGACTGCTGCAGCATGATCCCTATACCTGGTTAGTGGTGTCAAACCACCTGGTGCGGGCAAACGACCTGTACGAGCGGAGAAAAAATATGGACAATACCCTGAACGAGTGGATTCTGTCCCTGAATGAGGAGCAGCTCCGCACTTTTGTGGATACCCTGTACCAGGTGGTTACGGCTTCCCAGGCCAAGAATCTCATTGACTTCACCGCCGAGTGGAAGAAGAGCATGAACGGCATTGTGGCGGCGCTGAAGGAAGTGGACGAGGAGACCAAAGAGATGCTGAAGGAGATGATCGGTTCCCTCTTCGAGATTGCCAGGGATAACAGGAAGAAACAGGCAGCTTCCAGGAAGAAACAGGCAGCTTCCAGGAAGAAACAGGCAGCCTCCAGGAAGGAGGCAGTGCTCCAAAGGCTTGCCTCGAGACATGGGGAAGGGGCTGAAGAGTAAGAGCTGCCAGCAAAGAGAGAGGGATGCATCAGGGCAAATTCCAACGTAGAGAGTTGGAATAGCCGCCGGTGCAAATTGAGCCGCAGAGAGTTGGAATAGCCGCCGGAACAAATTCTGCCATGGAGTATTTGCGGCTGGCGGCGGGAAAGGGCGATACAGCACGAAGCGGGATGGCAGGAGCGTAGGAACAGGTATTCACTGCCTGCCCTGTCGAATCAGCGATAAAAAATACTCCAGAACTCTGCCGCCATCCGTGCCTGACCTGTCCCTGTCGATGCGCTCCGGATGCCACTGGACGCCGATAACGGGCAGGGTTTCATGGGCCACGGCCTCAATACATCCGTCTGCGGGACAGCGCTGGATGACTGCCAGGCCCTTTCCCGTTTTGCCCAGGGCCTGATGATGGGCGCTGTTTACGGTAGTGCCGTCCCCATACAGGGCATGCAGCCAGGAATTTGGAATGATGATTGAATTGTGGTATTTGTCTCCATTATCATAACTGTGCCGTTCGCGGGAAGGCGGCTCCAGATCCTGGATGATGCCGCCGCCCAATGCTACATTGATGATCTGCATGCCCTTGCAGATTCCCAGGACGGGCATCTTTTTTTCCAGGGCCAGGTCGAAGGCCTGGAACTGCCGGATATCCAGGGCAGTGTCGATATTGCGGGAGCCGCGGTTGACCTCCCCGAAGAAGGCCGGGGTGATATCGCCGCCGCCAGGGAGCAGGAGGGCGTCGCATGCGGCTATTTCTTCCATATTTAATGTGACCAATGGTGTGATATTCCCGGACTGAATGTTCGCGGATTGGATGTATCTGACGTAATTTGCGGTTTCTGTTTTTTTACCGGCAATGGCTATTTTCATTTCGTGCCCTTTATTCAGATAAACGTTATAATAAGTATATGCGGCGAACCTTAAGAGAATTTAAGGATTTTTGCCTTCTGCGGTACTTTACTATGGAAAAAAATATGCTAAAATGAAATCTGATGAAATTTCCATAAAAATACTGTCGAGGCGTTGTCAGATGAAAAAGAATAAAATGCTTATTTTCGCTTTCCTGATTCCCACTGCGGTCATGTTGGTACTGTTTGTGATACGGGGAATCTATCCTTTTGGGGACAGGAGTTTTCTGTTTGCCGATATGTACCACCAGTATATGCCCTTTTTCAGCGAGCTGCTTCATAAAGTGCGGGGCGGGGAGAGTCTGAATTTCTCTTTCAATGTGGGAATCGGTTCCAATTTCCTGGCTTTGTTCGTGTATTACCTGGCCAGTCCCTTCCATATTCTGTCGCTGTTGGTGCCGGAGCGTTTCCTGGTTGAGTTTCTGAGTTACCTGATCGTGGTGAAGATCGGGCTTGCGGGGCTGACCTTTTATATTTATCTGCAGGAGCATTTCCGGCTTAGCGGATGTCATGGCGGGGAAGAGGCGGCGAAGGGTACGCATCCCGCATCGGGAGGAAAAGCGGCAGAGGGTACGTGCCCTGCATTGGGTGGAGGACAGGAAGAGGGTGCGGACCCCGCACCGGGAGGACGGCTGTCAGAGGGTGTGCGCCCCGCATCAGGCGGCAGACTGGCGGCAGTTCTGTTTTCCTGCTTTTATGCTCTGTCAGGCTTTATGGCGGCATACAATTACAATATCATGTGGGTGGACTGCGTGGTGCTGCTGCCGCTGATCCTGCTGGGACTGGAGCGCCTGGTGAAGGAGGGGCGCTGCGGGCTGTACTGTGTGACGCTGGCGCTGTCCATTTACACCAATTATTATATCTCCATCATGATCTGCATTTTCCTGGTGCTGTATTTCCTGTTTCTGGTGGTCACGGAGCCGAAGCAGCCCCGGGGAATATGGAAGAGGGGAATTCCGGGAAAATTTGCGCTGTATTCCCTGCTGGCGGGGGGGATGGCGGCGGTTCTGCTGATTCCGGAGGTCTGCGCCATCCTGCAGACGGATTTCGGGGATATGGATTTTCCGAAGAAGGTAGAGAGTTATTTTTCCGTACTGGATATGCTGGCCAGGCACTGTATGTGCGTTTATACGGAGCGGGGACTGGACCACTGGCCCAATATTTACTGCGGCAGCGCGGTGCTGATGCTGATTCCCATGTACCTGATGAACCGGAAGATATCTGTCAGGGAGAAATTCTGCCGGATGGCTCTGGCGGGATTCCTGCTGCTTAGTTTCAGCACCAATCTGCTGAACTTTATCTGGCACGGGCTCAACTACCCTGATTCCCTGCCCGCCAGGCAGTCTTTTCTCTATATATTCCTGATACTGGTGATGTGTTATGATGCCTGGCGGCATGTACGGGAGACGGAAGAACAGTCGATTCTGTACGGTTATCTGTGTGCGGCGGGCTTTATCCTGTTCTGCGAGAAATTTGTGGAGCATGAGGATTTCGAACTGGGCGTGAAGCTTCTGACTCTTGTGTTCGTCAGCCTGTATGCGGTGCTCCTGTATCTGTACCGGACCAGAAGGGACAGGAATACCCTTAAAGCGGTGGCGGTTGTGGCGGCAGCGGCAGTGATTGCGGAGTGCGGCGTGAATACCTTTGTCACCAGTGTGGGAACCGTGAGCCGCAGCGCCTATCTGGGGCAGCAGGAGGATTACAGGGGGCTGTACGAGGCGGCAAGGGAGCGGGAGGCGGGTTTTTACCGGCTAGAAAAATTTACCCGGAAGACGAAAAATGACGGTACGCTCACCGGCTATCCCACGGCCAGTGTGTTTTCCTCCACCATGAATTCCCAGGTGATGGACCTGTATAAGCGTCTTGGGATGCGGCACAGCAAGGTGTATTACGGCTTCGACGGGGCCACGGCTCTGACCTCTGCCCTGCTGAATGTGCATTATATGTTCGGGGAGTCGGAAAAATACGAGAATGCCCTTTACACCCTGTTGGACAAAAGCGGGGATATTTTCCTGTATCAATGCAATGCCTCCCTGCCTTTCGGTTATGTGGCGCCTGTGGGCTTCGACCTGGATCCGGACGAGGCGAAGAAGGGCTTCCGGCTGCAGAACCAGATGGCTGAGGAGCTAGGGGCGGAGGGAAAACTGTTCCGCAGGGAGGACAGCGAAGTGTCGGGAGACGACGTGAAGTTTACGGCCCGGGAGGGCGGTTTTTACTATGCCGTGCTGACGGCCTCCGGCACCGGTAAGGTGGATTATATCGGCGGCAGCACGGGGGAAGAGGCGTTTAAGGACCTGAAGAACGGTTCCATTCTGTATCTGGGATATCTGGAGCGGGACCAGACCGTCACCCTGACCAACGGGGATGATGAGGATGCCACGCCCGGAATAGAGGCCGACGTTTACAGCATGGACAGGGAGGTACTGGGACAGGTACTGGAAAGGCTTTCCGCGCAGCATATGGAGAATGTGGAGTGGGAGAGTGACCGCATCGCGGCGGATCTTGTACTGGAACAGCCCGGAAGGGTGATCTGCTCCATACCATATGAGGACGGATGGACGGTGCGCATCAATGGGGAAAAGACAGAAGGCGTGCTGTTCGGGGGCTGTCTGATGGCTTTCGACCTGGAGGCGGGGGAGTATTCCTTTGAGATGGAATATGTTCCCGCGGGCGCCTGGGCGGGAATCGCCGTGAGTGCGGTGAGCATTTTGGCTTTTATCCTCCTGATGCTGCGGCGGGGCAAAAGCGGGGAAAAGGAAGCGGAGCAGGAAACACTTCCGTAAAAATGGTAAAATTGGTTCCGCAAAATTGTCAAAAAAGGCTTCCTTTTTTGGATTATATGTGGTAATATCAATGGCGGCACTCCTGAATGCCGTAAGAATCCGGGTTTTGTTCAGTTCTGAAGGGTTTTCAGGTTTTTATTTTTGATCAGGCGCGACGGCCGGAAGGAGGAAGCAATGGAGATTGCAAGGGCGCAGGAACGGGATATGGCGGGAATTAACAGGCTGCTCTGCCAGGTACTGACGGTGCACCACAACGGCAGGCCGGATCTGTTCAAGGGTAATGTAAAAAAATATACGGACGGGGAACTTCTGGAGATTTTGCGTGACGACGGGAAGCCGGTGTTTGTGGCAAGGGATGAGGAAGGGAATGTATTGGGCTATGCATTCTGTATATTCCGGCGGCATCCGGATGACAATATACTGACGGATATTAAAACTCTGTACATTGACGATCTGTGTGTGGATGAGGCTTCCAGGGGACAGAAGATAGGCAGGCGGCTGTATGAGTATGTTCTGGATTTTGCCAGAAGAGAGGACTGCTATAATGTGACGCTGAATGTCTGGGAATGTAATCCCGGGGCCAAAAGGTTCTATGAGAAATGCGGGCTGGTGCCTCAGAAGACAGGGATGGAGACGATTTTACGTTAGGAAACTGTTACGGCGCAGCGGGCCGTGTCGCTGAATTTATGGCGGTGTGGGCAGGGAAACAGGCGGAACAGGGTAAACTGAACCACGACAGTTCCTGAGTAAGGAAAGGAAGACGAGAGTACAGAGAGTGTGAGGATGACGGAGTCAGGACAGGAAAGAATGGCAGGGACGGCTGGACTGGTAAGCCGGGATGAAGCCCAGGACAGGGGGCGGACAGAAGAGAACATGGAGAAGGTGAAAATGTCAGATTTGGAAGTAAAGATGTGGGAAATGTACAGAGGTATGGCTCAGGTGGGAAGCGCGCAGCAGGAAGGGAAAGCCGCCGGGATGGAGCAGGATGTCTCCGGGGAAGAATATACCGGGGAGAATGAAAAGCTTTTCCAGGAGAGGGATTTCACGGAAGAGAAGCAGTTTTCGGAGAGAAAGGATTTGGGGAAAGAAAAGCGTTTCACGGCAGAAGAGGTTTCAGGGGAGACGGGAGACGGAGAAAGCCCCGGCGAGGACGAGGAAAACGGACCGGAGGAGGATACAGATCCGGACAGCCTGGCCGTCATAGAGCCGCTTTTGGATGAGCGCATTGTAAGGGCGGTAAGGGAGATGGGATTTGAGAAGCTGACCCCTATCCAGGTACAGGCCATTCCCTATCTGTTGGAGGGGGAGGATATTATCGGCCAGGCCCAGACAGGAACGGGAAAGACTGCGGCTTTTGCCATTCCGGCCCTGCAGAAGATAGATCCGGAGCTTCGGAGCCTGCAGACCATCATTCTCTGCCCCACCAGGGAGCTGGCGATGCAGGCGGCGGATGAGATCCGAAGTATTGCAAAGTACATGCATGGCATCAAGGTGCTTCCGGTTTACGGGGGACAGGAGATACGCAGGCAGATTAACGGGCTGAAGGGCACCCAGATCATTGTGGGTACGCCCGGACGCGTGATGGACCATATGCGCCGCCATACCATCAAACTGGACCATGTGAACATGGTGGTACTGGATGAGGCGGACGAGATGCTGGATATGGGATTCCGGGAGGACATGGAGCTGATTCTGGGGGAGATTCCGGGCGAGCACCAGACAGCCCTGTTTTCCGCCACCATGCCCAAGCCTATCCTGGACATAGCGGACCGCTTCCAGAAGAATGCCAGGCTTGTGAGGGTGGCGGCGAAGGAGCTGACGATTCCCCTGGTGTCCCAGAGATATTACAAGGTGAAGAGCCAGGACAAGGATGCGGCCTGTGTCCGTCTGTTGGAGTATTACCAGCCAAAGCTGTGTCTGATTTTCTGCAATACGAAGATTAAGGTGGACGAGCTGGCGGAGGTGCTGAAGAAAGCAGGTTTCCTGGCGGAGGGGCTGCACGGCGACATGTCCCAGCACCTGAGGGATGTGGCCATGGGACGGTTCCGGAACGGAAGCGCAAATATCCTGATTGCCACGGATGTGGCGGCCCGGGGAATCGACGTGGACAATGTGGAAGTGGTTATCAACTACGACCTGCCCCAGGACAATGAATATTATGTGCACCGGATCGGCAGGACCGGGCGTGCGGGCAGGACCGGGCGTTCGTTTACTTTTGTGAGCGGGAAGGAGATTTTCCGTATCCGCCAGATAGAGCGTTTCTGCAAGACCACCATTGAGGAGAAGAAACTGCCGGGTGCCTCCAAGGTGCTGAAGGCGAAGGCAGATAAATATCTGAGCCGGGCCTGGGAACTGCATGAGCATGAAGACATCGAGCTGATGAAAAGTTACATCCAGAGGAAACTGGATTCGGAAGAATGCGATATTATGGATCTGGCCGCAGCCATGCTGAAGATGGAGATCGGAGACAGGGGGCCGGAGATTGCGGTAGACGATTATGAGGCCAGAAGCTCACGCTTTGGCGATAAGAGAGGCCGGGACGGGCGTGACAGCCGTCGCAGGCGCGGACGTGATGAGGGCAGGGAAGACCGCCGCAGAAGCAGACGTGACGAGGGCGGAGAGGGCCGCCGCAGAAGCAGACGTGAGGAAGAGCGCGATCCCCGCAGGGAACGCGAAGGAGACGGCTTCCGTGATTCCCGCAGGAGGGACGCGGAGGAAGGCCGCAGGCGCAGTCGTGAGGAGGAGCGCGATTTCCGGAGGGAACAGGGAGACGGCTTCCGTGATTCCCGCAGGAAGGAAGAGGAGAAGACCGGGTACGGTTCAGGGGAAGAGCGCGGCCGCCGCAGGTACGAGCAGGAAAATGACCGTGACAGCCGACGTAGGCGCGAGACAGGGGAGACCTGTGACAGCCGCCGGAAGCGTGAAAAAGAAGAGAAGCGTAAAAAAAGGGGGCGGGAGGAAGCACGTTCCGCCCGGGTTTGGGATGTGAGGATGGACGGCAGCGATAAGGGCCTGGCATTTTCCTTTCCCAAAAAGAAAAAGAAGAAGTAAGGAGCTACAGGGGTTAGCGCGGTATGAGAATCGGAACGGGATATGATGTTCATAAACTTGCAGAGAATCGGAAGCTTATCCTGGGAGGGGTGGAAATTCCCTATGAAAAGGGGCTGTTGGGGCATTCGGATGCGGACGTCCTCCTCCATGCCGTGATGGATGCCCTGCTGGGGGCGGCGGCTCTGGGGGATATCGGGAAGCATTTTCCGGACAGCGATCCGGCCTATGAGGGGATTTCCTCCGTGGTACTGCTTGAGAAGGTGGGGGCTCTTTTGTTGGAAAAGGGATTTTTTATTGAAAATATTGATGCCACCATTATCGCCCAGGCGCCTAAAATGCGTCCTTATATTGATACCATGCGGGAAAACATTGCCCGGGTACTGGGTCTGGATACGGATCATGTGAATGTGAAGGCCACCACGGAGGAGGGGCTTGGCTTTACAGGAAGCGGCCAGGGGATTTCCGCCCAGGTCGTCTGCCTGCTGGCCTCGCCCTTTGACCTGGGAGCCGGAGCCGTCCAGAAGGACTGCGGAGGCTGCGGCGGGTGTCCGAAGTTGGAACGTGTCTAAAAATTGTTTTCCGTCAGCTGTGCGCGGCAGTTTTGCGGTTACTGCTCACGGCTTTGTGTTGTTACTGCTCACGGATTCACCGTTCACAGCAACAAGATGCTCACATACAATATACTTTTGATCATAGAATCCTTTTGGGATTCTATGATAGAATTCAAGTACAGAACTCTATTGTCATGAATTGAGCAAAGTACGCTTATTTTGGCCTCTTCTGTCAAAGCAACTTAATGAGTTGCTTGGGATTGTCCGTGCATAGTGCGCACGAAAATCCTCGCGGAGGCACTGAGTGAACAGTAACTTTGTGTTCACGGTTTTTTGAAAAATGCCTTAAAAATCATTGACAGAATCTCTTTTTTTGCATATTCTGTTATAAGGGAATGCCCAAGGCGTTTCCGGGAAAGTTTTATAATCAAAAGTCAAATGCAGAGAACGGAGAGAGTACTTTTCCGAGGAATGGAAGCGCCCCAGGGCCTTTCGTTCCGGCAAGGCGCCAGAGAAGGGCTGTTAAAAGCTGGAAGCAGCCCCCGCCGGGGGAAGAGGAAGTGCATCCGGGAGCAGGTCTGCCGAAGGATGGAGTGGCAGGGATTTCTACAGGGAAATTCACCCATTGCGCATACTGTTCCAGTACACCAGGACATTCACATCCCATTAGCTGAGGACGAATGTACCGGGGACTGCGGGCAGGGGAGGAGTAGGCAGATTCGCAGGCGTGCGTTAAGCGCATTGAGGGAGGGGCTGTTAAGCCCTTAAACAGAGTGGAACCGCGGATAAATTCGTCTCTAGGGATGAATTTGCCGCGTTTTTCTTTTCTGTAAAAGTCTTGAAGCATGAATAGGATAGAATAGGAAGTGGTTGTATGGGAGTCATCAGCAATATCACGGAAGAAATCCGGATTGTCAGGGAGCGGGATCCGGCCATTCATTCCGCCATGGAGGTTTTTCTGTATCCAAGCTTTAAAGTGATGATCCATTACCGGATTGCCCACAAACTATACCGGAAGGGCCATTATTTCTGGGCCAGGTGGGTTTCCCAGAGAGGGGTGCGCAAGACGGGCATCGAGATTCATCCCGGCGCAAAGATCGGAAAGGGATTTTTCATTGACCACGGCAATGGGGTCATTATCGGGGAGACCACCATTATCGGGGACAATGTGACCCTGTATCAGGGGGTAACCCTGGGGGGAACCGGCAAGGAGCACGGAAAGCGCCATCCCACCATCGGAAACAATGTGATGATCAGCGCCGGAGCCAAGGTACTGGGCTCCTTTACCATTGGGGATAATTCCAAGATCGGCGCGGGAAGCGTGGTTTTAAGCGAGGTGCCCTCCGGTTCCACGGTGGTGGGCGTGCCGGGGCGGGTAGTGAAGCGGAACAATATGGCCCTGCCCCAGGAGACAATGAACCAGACCGATCTGCCGGATCCGGTGAAGGAGGATATTGCCGGACTGCAGCGGTCCAATTCGGAGCTTGTGAACCGGGTTCTGGAACTGGAGCGGCAGCTGAAGGCGCTGAAGGAACAGAAGGGATAACGGGTTTTTATGCCGCCGGAAATAGTGACAAAACAGATTCAGAAACAGTCCCGCTGCATGCGGGCGGAGAGGAGAAAAATGGAGAACAGATTACAGTTTTACAACACCCTGAACAGGAAGGTGGAGACTTTCATCCCCAATGAGGACGGGAAGGTGGCCATGTACACCTGCGGCCCCACAGTCTACCATTTTGCCCATATCGGCAATCTGCGCAGCTATATCGAGGAGGATGTGCTGGAGAAGGCCCTGCGCTACATGGGGTATGACGTGAAGCGCGTTATGAATATCACAGATGTGGGGCATCTGTCCTCCGATGCGGATACCGGGGAGGATAAGATGCTCAAGGGCGCGAAGCGGGAGCACAAGACCGTGATGGAGATCGCAAAGTTTTACACGGACGCTTTTTTCAGCGACTGCGCAAAGCTGAATATCAAGACGCCGGACGTGGTGGAGCCCGCCACAAACTGCATTCCGGAGTTCATCCATATGGTGGAAAAGCTGTTGGAAAAAGGCTATGCCTATCTGGCGGGTGGCAATGTGTATTTCGATACATCCAAACTCGAAGACTACTATGTCTTCTCCTCCCAGAGCGAGAAAGAGCTTCTGGTGGGGGTCCGTGAGGATGTGGAGGAGGATGCCAACAAGAAAAACCGCAACGACTTTGTGCTGTGGTTTACCAAATCCAAGTTTGAAGACCAGGCCCTGAAATGGGAGAGTCCCTGGGGAGTGGGATACCCCGGTTGGCATATTGAATGCTCCTGCATCAGTATGAAGCATCTGGGCGAATACATGGATATCCACTGCGGCGGCGTGGACAATATTTTCCCCCACCACACCAATGAAATCGCCCAGAGCGAGGCCTATCTGGGGCATAAATGGTGCAATTACTGGTTCCATGTGCATCATCTCACGGACAAGACCGGCAAAATGAGCAAGTCCAAGGGAGAATTCCTGACGCTGTCTCTGTTGGAGTCCAAGGGCTATGACCCCAGGGTATACCGCTTTTTCTGCCTCCAGTCCCACTACCGCAAGCCCCTGGAATTCTCCTATGAGACACTGGACAACACGGTAGCGGCCTATGAGAAGCTGGTGAAACGCATCGGCAGCCTGAAAATGGAAGTGGGGCGTTCCATGGAAGTGGGGCGTTCCATGGAAATAGGGCTTTCCATGGAAATAGGGCTTTCCATGGAAACGGCACAATCCGGAGAAGGAGAGGCAGCGGGGAACTCCGTGGACAGGGAGAAATTTGCCGTCTATAAACAGAAATTCCAGGAGGCTCTCTGCGACGACCTGAACACCTCCATGGCGCTGACAGTGCTCTACGACATGCTGAAGGAGGACATGACGG
>CAJTSY010000123.1:1898-11468 GCA_910578995.1 uncultured Acetatifactor sp. | reverse complement strand
TGGAAGTAATATTTCTTAGAAGTGAAATTTCTTAGAAGTAAGCTTCCTGGAAGCAGACTTCCTGAAGGAAATTTTCCGGAAGGAAAAACAGGAACAGCCGGTTATGGTTTATTTCCAGAGCCGGCTGTCTTTCTTTTTCCCTGCTGTGGAAGTCTTTAAAGCTGCGGCTTTGCGGGGCATATTTGTGCGTATTTTGCACGAAGTGACCCAGGCAGCCGGTCAGCCGGTTTGACAGGGTGCGCCAAAAGTTACTGTTCACAGGTGCCTCCGCGAGGTGTTTTCGTGCGCACTTTGCACGAAAATCCCGAGACAGCAGGCGCCAGAATGAGCGTATGTCTTTGCAGTGTTTTTACATGACGGACTTGAAAATCCGTGGATTATAAAGTATATTTAGATAAGGTTAACAAAGAAGTACCACTTCTTTACAGGACAGGAAAGGCGGGACAGAGATGGATTTAAAAGGACGGGATTTTTTGAAGCTGCTTGACTTTACCCGGGAGGAGATTACATACCTGGTGGATCTGGCGGCGGAACTGAAGGATAAGAAGAAAAAGGGGATTCCCATGGATACCCTGCGGGGGAAAAATGTGGCCCTGATTTTCGAGAAGACCAGCACCCGGACCCGGTGCGCCTTCGAGGTGGCCGCACATGACCTGGGGATGGGGACCACTTATCTGGATCCGTCGGGTTCCCAGATCGGCAAAAAGGAGAGCATAGCGGACACGGCAAGGGTGCTGTCGGGGATGTATGAGGGAATTGAATACAGGGGATTCGGGCAGGATATCGTGGAGGAACTGGCAAAATATTCCAGTGTGCCGGTGTGGAACGGACTGACCAACGAGTTTCATCCCACACAGATGTTGGCGGATCTTCTGACCATCCGGGAGCACTTCGGGTATCTGAAGGGAATCCGTCTGACTTATATGGGGGATGCCCGTTACAATATGGGAAATTCCCTGATGGTCACCTGCGCCAGGATGGGGATGCACTTTACGGCGTGCACGTCGCGGAAGTATTTTCCGGCGGAGGACCTGGTGCGGCAGTGCAGGGAGATCGCGGCCGCATCCGGGGGCAGCATAACCCTTACGGAGGACGTGGCAGCCGGGACAAAAGGAGCGGACGTGGTCTATACGGACGTGTGGGTTTCCATGGGGGAGCCGGAGGAAGTGTGGGAGGAGCGCATCCGGGAGCTTGCGCCTTACCAGGTGAACCGGTCCGTGATGGAAAACGCGGGACCACAGGCTGTCTTCATGCACTGCCTTCCCGCATTCCATGACCTGAATACCGGAATCGGGGCAGAGATGGGGGCCCGTTTCGGAATCCGGGAGATGGAAGTGACGGACGAAGTGTTTGAGTCCGGGCAGTCCCTGGTTTTTCAGGAGGCGGAAAACCGCATGCACACCATCAAGGCAGTGATGGCTGCCACTTTGCAGGAAACGAAGGGGACAGGGCTTGACCGGAATGAAATCTGAAATTTTGTCACTTCTGAGGGAACGGGGGAATTATGTCTCGGGGCAGGAGCTGTGCCAACGGTTCAATGTGTCCAGAACGGCGGTCTGGAAGGCAGTGGGACAGCTGAAAAAGGAAGGATACCGCATAGAGGCGGTTCAGAACAGGGGATACATCCTGATTCCGGAGAGGGAGCTGTTCGGACAGCATGAGCTGGAAAGCAGGATGAACACGGAATGGGCAGGGCATCCTGTCAGGTTTTATGACACCCTGCCATCCACCAACCTGCAGGCAAAGCTGGATGCGGAAAACGGGGCGGAGGAGGGAACCCTGATTGTGGCGGATATGCAGACCGCCGGAAGGGGGCGCAGGGGCAGGTCATGGAACAGCCCGGCGGGAACCAATGCCTACTTTACCCTGATCCTGAGACCGCGTTTTTCCGTGGAGACGGCATCCATGGTGACGCTTGTGATGGGACTGGCCGTGGCGGAGGCCATCCGGGAAACCTGCGGCGTGGAGGCAGGAATCAAGTGGCCCAACGATATTGTGGCAGGCGGGAAGAAGATCTGCGGCATGCTGGCGGAGATGAGTGTGGAGAGGGAATATATCCATTATGTGGTGATGGGGGCAGGAATCAACGTTGGAAAACAGACGTTTCCGGAGGAGATTGCCGCCACCGCCGCCAGTCTGTGGGAACTGTGCGGGGAGACCGTATCCAGGGCCGGACTGATCTGCGCAGTGATGGGGAATTTCGAGACCCATTACGCTTCCCTCCTGCAGGCAGGGGACTTTTCCGGGCTGTTGGACCGGTATAACAGCCTGTTGGTGAACCGGGACAGGGAGGTGCGTGTCCTGGATCCCCGGGAAGAGTTTTGCGGAAGGGCCAGGGGCATTAACCCCCGGGGAGAGCTTCTGGTGGAGAAGGCGGACGGGACAGTAGTGCCGGTGTGTGCCGGGGAGGTGTCGGTGAGAGGGGTTTACGGATATGTGTGAGAGGAAAAAGACAGTGCTCTGCGGCGCCAGCGCCTATGAAAAGAAATACTATTTTAACAGGCAGTTTGGCGCCATTCCGGAGTCCATCCAGGAGGAGCTGCACATTATATGCGTGCTTTTTACAGAGGAAGTGGGCGGTGTGTTCACCATAGCCTTTGAAGAGGACGGAAATATAATAATGGAAACCAATGCAGATGGCGACGATATCTATTACGATGAGGTGAGCAGCGGGCTTCTGGTGGCTGAAATACGCCGGAACCGGCAGGAGCTTTTTGAGGCGCTGAGCCTGTATTACAGGGTGGTGGTGCTGAATGAGGAAATCCCTGTACAGGAGACGTGACGACATCTGTACGGAAGAGAGTGTTTTTATGAATGTTCTTATATAGGATAACTTCGTACACGAGGAGGCGTGACAGTGCCCTGGGAAGGGGCCGGAAGAATGCCGGGAACCCCGGAAAGGCCGGAATCCCGGGAGGGGAATGAAGACAGAGGCAGGAGGACGGAAACGTGATTTTGGCAGTGGATGTAGGAAATACCAATATTACCATGGGCGTGTACCAGGATGCGACCCTGAAAGCTACTTTTCATATAATGACGAAAACGCCCCGGACATCAGATGAGTACGGTGTCCTGATCACCCAGCTGCTGAAGACCAGGGGGGTGGGCATATCCGACCTGGAAGGTTCCGTTGTGGCCAGCGTGGTGCCGGATGTAATGCACTCTTTTCTGGGGGCACTGGCCCGGTATACCCGGACCAGGCCGCTGATCGTGGGTCCGGGCACCAAGACAGGTATCCGCATTATCACTGAGGATACAAGGGCCATCGGTGCAGACCGCATGGTGGATGCGGTGGCGGCGTACGAAAAATACGGCGGGCCGGTGCTGGTGCTGGACTTTGGAACGGCCACCACCTATGACCTGATCACGGCCAGGGGGGAATTCGCGGCAGGCATTACCGCGCCGGGCATCCGCATCAGCTCGGAAGCCCTCTGGACACAGGCGGCAAAGCTGCCTAATATTGAGATCAGAAAGCCCAAATCCATTCTGGCCCAGGAGACCATCAGCAGTATGCAGGCAGGACTGGTGTACGGCCAGATCGGCCAGACGGAATATATCATCAGGAAGGTGAAGGAAGAAAGCGGCATCATGGATTTGAAGGTGGTGGCCACAGGCGGGCTGGGAAGGCTCATCGCGGATGAGACGGAATCCATTGATATTTACGACAGTTTCCTGACGCTGGACGGGCTGAGGATGGTTTATGAGAAAAACCGCAGGTGAAAGCGGGATTTGTGCAGGGGAAGGAGATACCATGGGAAAACTGATCATCGGCAACGTGGTCCTGGACAACCAGGTGGTACTGGCGCCCATGGCGGGAGTGACGGATCTGCCGTTCAGGCTGCTGTGCGGTAAGGCGGGGGCGGGCCTGGTCTGTATGGAAATGGTCAGCGCAAAGGCGATCTATTATAATAATAAAAATACGGAGGCGCTTCTTGCGGTTCACCCGGAGGAAGCGCCGGTTTCGCTGCAGCTTTTCGGGTCGGATCCGGAGATTGTCAGCGAGATGGCGAAGCGCATTGAGGAGAGGCCGTTTTCCATACTGGATTTCAATATGGGCTGTCCGGTGCCAAAGGTGGTAAACAATGGGGAGGGATCCGCCCTGATGAAGGATCCGGTCCTTGCGGGGAAGATACTGTCCGCCCTGGTGAAGGCCGTGGGAAAGCCTGTGACCGTGAAGATACGCAAGGGTTTTGACGCCGGGCACTGCAATGCGGTGGAAATCGCAAAAATTGCGGAGGACTGCGGCGTGGCGGCCATAGCTGTCCACGGACGCACCAGGGAACAGTATTACAGCGGACGGGCGGACTGGGAAGCCATCCGGCAGGTGAAGGAGGCGGTCCGGATTCCGGTTATAGGCAACGGGGATGTGGACAGTCCCGCCGCCGCGGAGGAAATGCTCCGGCTGACGGGCTGCGACGGAGTGATGATCGGCAGGGCGGCCCAGGGAAACCCCTGGATATTCCGGGATACGGTGAGCTGGCTGGAGACGGGAACTGTGCCGGATCCCCCGGACCGTCTGGAAAAAAAGCGGATGGTGCTGGAACACGCTAAACTGCAGCTGGCCTTTAAGGGCGAGTACACGGCAGTGCGGGAGATGAGAAAGCACCTGGCCTGGTATACGGCGGGAATGCCCCATTCGGCCCGGTTCCGCCAGACCATAAACTCCATGGAATCTTTTGGGGAACTGATGCAGGGAGTGGAGACTATTTTCGGGTGAGGCGGCATATACTGCTGCATGGACACCATAGTTTATTTTTATAAGAGACAGGATGCGCGGGAACCCGTGGTGGAGCCGGTGGGGCTGAAACGCTATATGCTGATACGGGTGGCCCTGAATGTAGGGGAAGATACCTGGTTCGGGGAGGGTCTGGAGCCGCCGCGCCTGGCAGAGGGAGACGGGGGAGCGTGCGGTGAACCGCAGGGGGAACCAATCCGGGAGCCCATGGGCACACATGGATGGGAGAAGAAGGCATCCTGGTGGGAAAACCATATACGGGAGAGCAGCCGGAACCGGGCCGGGAAAGTTTCCAGAATGATCGGGAAACCGATTATGGAAAAGCGGGGAATGGGAATCTGGAATCGGAAACCGTCCGCGGAAGTCCGGGAAAGCGCTGCCGGGACTCCCGGATTTCTGGGAAGAGTACGGAGATTTACGGGCATTTTCGGAAGGGGGAAAAAAGAAGGGACGGGCAGAAGGCTGCGCTATGCGGACAGAAGGAGGGAGAGCCGGGAGAAGTTGGCGGCACTGCGCCTGCAGCAGGAGAGGGAGGAGCGCATGGTCAGGACGGAAGAGGCCATGGTGAGGCTCGCGGCACAGATCCGGGAAATGGCAGGCAGCGAGGGGCCTGTCTTCTGTGTGTATGAGGATGGCGTCAGAAGAAGGCTTATGGGGAAATCCCTGCTGGCCCTTTTGTGGCAGCGTCATTTTGAATGGGAGGAATTCGGGGACTACAGGAACCGGTTCTGGGTGGAAGAGCTGATGGAACAGGCGCGATGGCCCGATTTCGTCATTCTGGGCACTGCCCCCTGCATGCCTGAGGTGGTCTGGAAATATGCCCGCCGGATGAAGTCGCTGCGGTGGATTCTTCCTGAGGCCGAATGTACCGGGGAATTTCTGGAATTTGTGGAAGAATTTTATGTGGAAAGCGGACTGGCCATCGTCCTGGAGACGCTTCCCGGGGCCGGGGAATTCGCCCGCATGCAGCTTGTGTGCGCAAAACCGTCCAATATAATTGATTTCATCGGAGAAGCTTCCATTTTAACCTCAGGTGCGGCAGGGGAAAGCATCTGGCTGGATATGCTGTCCGTGGAGGAAAAGGGGAGGCGGATCAGGGGGCGGAAGAACCAAATTTCCTATTTCTCCATGAAGGAAAAATGGAAATGTGCACAAAGACGCTGCCGCAGTCCCCTGGAGACTTGACACAGCCCGGAAAAGTGGTATAATACGGGAGAATCGAGACAGGATTGGACAGACAAATAGGATCGTTATCTTACAGGATCCGCAAATATAGAAAATCAGGAAGGGTGTATCAAAATGCAGGAGAAGAAGAATATTCTGACCTATGAGGGACTCAGAAAATATGAGAATGAATTACATGAGCTGAAGGTGGTGCGGCGCCAGGAGGTTGCCCAGAAGATCAAGGAGGCCAGGGAGCAGGGGGATCTGTCGGAGAATGCCGAGTATGACGCGGCCAAGGACGAGCAGCGGGATATCGAGACCAGGATTGAGGAACTGGAGAAGATTCTGAAAAATGCCGAGGTAGTGGTGGAGGACGAGGTGGATCTGGACAAGATCAACATCGGCTGTGTGGTAAGGCTTCTGGATATCGAATTCAGTGAGGAGCTGGAGTACAAGATCGTGGGATCCACGGAGGCGGACAGCCTGAAAGGGAAGATTTCCAACGAAAGCCCTGTGGGCAAGGCGCTGATCGGCTGCAAAGTAGGCGACAATGTGGAGGTGGAGACCACTGCGGGCGTATTCACTTACAAGGTACTGGAAATCCAGAGAAGCAGATAGGGTGCAGGTATTCGGTTCGGGAAGACCGCAACGGGGTTGGCTGTCAGGCCGCCCCGTTTTTTTAAATGACTTGTTTTTCGCTTTGTTTACTGTTATACTAAAGTCGTATGGAAAAAACTGCCAGGAGGAAACAGGTAAAATTTGAATGGTGCAGTATGTCATGAAGCGCTTATGCCCAGGGCATAATTGTAATCCAGGACTGTTTCTGATGGCCGGTTGTTGCCCGGAAGTCTGCGGACGATGGCCGTGGGGAAGAAGATTCCGAAAAGGGATTTTATCAATCCCGGATGGGAGATAAATGAAAAAGCTTAAGGATATCAGGGTTGGGATCCTGCAGATACCGGTTACCCGCATTGCCCTGCTGATTTTTGCAGATTTACTGTCCGTTTTGCTGGCTTCGGTGCTCAGTCTTTACGTGCGTTATGATTTCAGGTTTATGGATGTGCCCAGGTATTTCTGGGAAGCCATCCTGGAATGCTATATTCCGAATGTGGTTGTAATGCTCATTGTATTTAATATATTCAGGCTGTACAAAAGCGTGTGGCGCTATGCATCCGACACGGAGCTGGTAAATAATGCAATTGCGGTTTTTTTCTGCGCGGGGATGCAGATAGTCATCTCCTGGGTCAGTACGATCAATACCTCCGGGGACCATCCTTTTCTGCCCGAGAGCCATCCCTTTTTTTATGGCGTGTTCCTGCTGATCTTTACGGCCGGAATCCGGTTCAGTTACCGCATCCTGCGGGTGTTCCAGACCAGGAGGCTCAGCCGCAGAAGCGGGCTGACAAAATTCAACTGTATGATCGTGGGGGCCGGGGCCGCGGGTAATGCCATTTTAAAGGAGATCGAGACTAGCCATTATCTGAACATGCATGTGTCATGCGCAATTGACGACCATCCGGGGTGCCATGGGAAATATCTCCGTGGGGTGCCGATTGTGGGAGGCAGGGAATGCATTCCGGAGTGTGTGGAAAAGTATGACATCGACGAGATTATCATTGCCATTCCTTCCGCCAACCGTTCCAAACTGCGGCCGCTGCTGGACATCTGCAAGGAGACGGGCTGCAAGCTCCGTATTCTGCCGGGAATGTACCAGCTTATCACCGGGGATGTGAGCGTGTCCCAGTTGCGGGAGGTGCAGATAGAGGATCTGCTTGGAAGGGATCCCATTGAAGTAAACGTGGATCAGATCATCGGCTATGTGTGGAAGAAGGCAGTCCTGGTGACCGGTGCAGGCGGCTCCATCGGCAGTGAGCTCTGCAGGCAGATTGCCGAGCACGGGCCCAGGATGCTGATCCTGTTTGACATCTACGAGAACGGTGTCTATGAGCTGCAGCAGGAGCTGAAGATGAAATATCCGGAGCTGAACCTGGTGGTGCTCATCGGTTCCGTACGAAACGAGGCCAGGGTGGATGATATTTTCAGGCAGTACAGGCCCCAGATCGTGTACCATGCCGCAGCCCACAAGCATGTGCCCCTTATGGAGGACAGCCCCAGGGAAGCCATCAAGAATAATGTATTCGGTACCTTGAAGGTGGCCCGGGCGGCAGACAAGTATGGAACGAAGCGCTTTGTCATGATCTCTACGGACAAGGCGGTAAACCCTGCCAATATTATGGGGGCCAGCAAGCGGATCTGTGAGATGATTATACAGAACCAGAACCTGAAATCCAAAACGGAATTTGTGGCGGTACGCTTTGGCAATGTGCTTGGGAGCAACGGCAGCGTGCTGCCCCTGTTTAAGAAGCAGATCGAGCAGGGGGGACCGGTCACCGTCACCAGTCCGGACATCGTCCGCTATTTTATGACCATTCCGGAGGCGGTCTCCCTGGTGCTGCAGGCGGGCGCTTATGCCCGGGGCGGGGAGATTTTCGTCCTGGACATGGGGGAACCCATGAAAATGTTGGATATGGCCAAGAACCTGATCAAGCTTTCGGGGCTGCGGGTGGACGAGGACATCAAGATCGAGTTCATCGGTCTGCGTCCCGGGGAAAAGATGTACGAGGAACTGCTGATGAATGAGGAAGGCCTTCAGGAGACAGCCAACAAGATGATCCATATCGGTAAACCCATTGAGTTTGACTCGGAGGAATTTGAGGAGCAGCTTGTGAGACTTTATGAGATGACCCAGGTGGAAGAAGGGGACATCCGCAGGATGGTAAAGGAGATCGTGCCTACTTACCAGTATGAGGAGTGAAGGGGCAGAGATTGCAGAAATTCATCTGCCATGCCTGGTATCTGCAGGGACGGATGCGGGGTGAAAACAGCAGGCCTGATGCGGAATGAAACAGCGGCAGGAAGGCAGGATATGGAACCGAAAGGCAGCGGCAGGAAGGCAGGGTGCGGAACCGGAAGGCAGCGGCTGGAAGGCAGGGTGCGGAACCGGAAGACAGCGGCTGGAGGGTTGAATGCGGAAATTTAGTTAGGAGAAAAGGAATGTACGGAAGAGTAAAAAGAGGAATGGACTTTATGATGGCGCTTCTGGGACTGGTCATTCTGTCCCCGGTTTTTCTGGTTTTAATCATAGCCATCAAACTGGACTCCAGGGGGCCGGTGTTTTTTAGGCAGAAGAGGGTGGGTATCCATAAAACGCATTTTAATATCCTGAAATTCCGTACAATGCGGATCGATACCCCCAAAGACATACCCACTCACCTGTTGAAAAATCCGGAGCAGTACATCACGAAGGTGGGCAGGCTCCTGCGCAGGACCAGCCTGGACGAGCTGCCCCAGATTTTCAATATCCTGAAGGGGGACATGGCCGTGGTGGGCCCCAGGCCGGCGCTGTGGAACCAGTATGACCTGATCGCGGAGCGGGATAAATACGGCGCCAACGACGTGCGCCCCGGGCTTACGGGATGGGCCCAGATCAACGGCAGGGACGAACTGGAGATTCCCGTGAAGGCGAAGCTTGACGGGGACTACACGGATGCCCTGCTGCATGGAAAAGGCTTCCGGATGGACTGCAGATGCTTTTTCGGCACATTCTTAAGCGTGCTCCGGGAGGAGGGCGTGGTGGAAGGTGGCACCGGGAGCATGCATGCCGCCGGGGA
>CAJTSY010000123.1:0-1798 GCA_910578995.1 uncultured Acetatifactor sp. | reverse complement strand
ATGAAACGGATATTGGTGACAGGAAAAAACAGTTATATCGGCACGGCTTTTATTCGGTATGCAGAAAAGAATTATCCCGGGTCTTTTCGGACTGACACGGTCAGCCTGCGGGACAGCGCCTGGCGGGAACTGGATTTTTCCGTGTATGATGCCGTTTTCCATGTGGCGGGGATTGCCCATGCGGACATCGGAAAGGCTTCCGAGGCGGTGAAACGGCAGTACTACGAGGTCAATACGGACCTGACCCTGGAGGCGGCGGGAAAGGCAAAGGCGGCAGGCGTAAGACAATTTGTCTTCATGAGTTCCATGATTGTGTACGGCGGCCGGGAGCATGTGGGGCCGGACACGGTTCCCGCTCCTGCCAATTTCTACGGGGACAGCAAGTGGAAGGCAGACTGCGGGGTCAGGGAGCTGGCAGATGAGGGTTTCCGGGTGGCAGTGCTGCGCCCGCCCATGATTTACGGAAAAGGGAGCAGGGGGAATTACCCTGTTCTGGCAAAGATGGCCAAAAAACTGCCTGTTTTTCCAAAAGTAAATAACAGGCGTTCCGTGCTCTATATAGAAAACCTCTGTGAACTTCTGTGCCGGATTATGACGCAGGGGCGGGGAGGCATTTTTTTCCCCCAGGACGCAGAGACGGTCAGCACCGGCGGACTGGTGAAGGAGATTGCCCGGTGCAGCGGCCACAGGATCCGGGTGACGCCCCTGCTGACCCCGGCCGTCATATTGGGGAAGCGCATGCCGGGTAAAATCGGGGATCTGTGCAGGAAGGCTTTCGGCAGCAGCTGGTATGAACCCGGGATGAGCCGGGCGGAATGGGACTACCGGGTGGCGGATTTGAGGGAAGCGGTGCGGAGGACGGAGGCTGACAGCGGAAGCGAAGAAGTTACGGAAGCCCGTGACAGCCGGAATCCGCGGACGGATAGGGAGGGGATGACAGATGGGGCCGGGGCGGGTATCAGGGAGCGGACAGGCGGAGAGCCTGATGAAGGCGGGAACAGGAACGACGGCCCGGCGGAAGGAAGTGCGCAGACAGACACAGAAGGATGCGGTCCCCTGGTGTCTGTCACGACAGTTACCCATAACAGCGAAAAAACGCTTGCCAGAACCATCGAATCCGTCCTGAACCAGACTTATTCCAGGATAGAATACCTCATCATAGACGGCCTGTCCGATGACCGGACGGTGGAAATCGCGGAAAGCTACCGGGGGAAATTTGCCGCAGGAGGGATTGATTATACCATTGTATCAGAGGCTGACCAGGGCATGTACGATGCCATCAACAAGGGAATCCGCCTGTCCCATGGGGACATCATAGGCAATATCAACTCGGACGACTGGTACGAGCCGGATGCCGTGGAAAAGGCAGTCCGCCATATGGGACAGACGGGCTGCGATTACCTGTATGCGGATTTGCGAATGGTAAAACCGGACGGCACGGCTTTTATCAAGCGCGCAAAGCTCCAGAGGCTGGCCACTTCCAGGGGATGGAACCATCCCACCCAGTTTGCCAGGCGGAAACTGCACCTGCAGTACCCTTATAAACTGGAAAGCCTCCACGATGATTTCGACTTCTTTCTGAAGGTGCGGAAAGCCGGCTTCCCCATCGCCGTGCTGAACGAACCCCTGGCCAATTTCACCATGGAAGGAATCAGCCACGAGAGAAAGCTGAAGGCGGCTGTCGCAAGGGGGAAATGCAGATACCGGATTTACCGGAATAATGGGTACGGCAGGTGGTACCTGTTGGAGTGTATCTTGATAGAGGGGGCCAAGTTTGTGCTGCATTTTATTTAACAAA
>CAJTSY010000122.1:7427-11525 GCA_910578995.1 uncultured Acetatifactor sp. | reverse complement strand
TCCTCTTTCTCCTTGGCAATTTCCGCTTCCGTATAAGGAATGAACTTCAGGATGCTCAGGGACAGGGGCGCCATCTTCACGGTGACGGAATAGGGCCTGTCGTCCCATTCCACCGGCTTGGTCCGTTTTACCCGGTTATTCACAATGCCGGTTCCACCGTACTTTGCGCTGTCGGAATTGAAAATTTCCTTATATTTTCCCGCAAAAGGCGTCCCCGTGGTGATTTCCCGCTCCACTCCGGCGAAATTCGCCACCACCAGAAGCGCCTCATCCGCTTTCGTTCCCTTTCTCAGATAAGTCAGATAGCAGTCCTGGGCTGAAATATGGTTTACCCACTCAAACCCTTCCGGCACGTCGTCCTGCTCATACAGAGCGGGCAGTGTCCGGTAGAGATGGTTCAAATCCTTCATCAGCACGGAAATTCCCTTATGCTCCGGCACTTCCGCCAGGTTCCATTCCACGCTACGGTCCTCGTTCCACTCGTCGAACTCACCCAGATCCTGACCCATGAACAGGAGCTTTTTCCCCGGATGGGTCATCATGTATGCAAAGGTCAGCCTTAAGTTGGCGAATTTCTGCGCCCTGTCCCCGGGCATCTTGCCAATGAGGGATGCCTTGCCGTGCACAACCTCGTCATGGGAGAACACCAGGATAAATTTCTCGCTGTAGGCGTAGACCATGCTGAAGGTCAGCTCCCCGTGGCGGTGGCTCCTGAAATAGGGGTCATATTTGATATAATCCAGATAATCATTCATGAAGCCCATGTTCCACTTCAGGTCAAAGCCCAGTCCGTCGTCGTCCAGCTCTCCCGTAATCTTCGGGAAGGCAGTGCTCTCCTCCGCAATGGTCAGCACCCCGGGATTGCGCTTTTTCATAATGGAATTCAGATGCTTAATCAGCTCTATGGCCTCCAGGTTCTCCTTGCCGCCGTACATGTTGGCAACCCATTCGCCGTCCTTTTTACCGTAATCCAGATAAAGCATGCTCGCCACAGCGTCCATACGGATGCCGTCGGCATGATATTTTTCCACCCAGAACAAGGCATTTGCAATCAGGTAGTTGGACACCTGGGGCTTGCCGTAATTGTAGATCAATGTGCCCCAGTGGGGATGGCTCCCCTGCCTGGGATCCAGGTGCTCGTAAAGGCAGGTGCCGTCAAAGTTGGACAGTCCGTAGGTATCCCTGGGAAAATGGGCCGGAACCCAGTCCAGAATCACACCGATGCCCGCCTTGTGAAGCTCGTTTACAAAATACATGAAATCCTCCGGAGAACCATACCTGGCCGTGGGCGCATAATAGCCGATGACCTGGTAGCCCCAGGAACCGTCCAGGGGATGCTCCATCACTGGCATCAGCTCCACATGGGTATAGCCCATCTCCTTGATGTAGGGAATCAGCTTCGCAGCTATTTCACGGTAATTCGGATATGTTTCCTTGTCTTCCCGTATAATGGAGCCCAGGTACAGCTCGTAGATACTCATGGGCACATTTCCTGTCTGGAACGATTCCCTTCCCTTCAGAAATTTCTCATCCTCCCACCGGAACGAACCCAGGTCCGCAACCACGGAGGCGGTCTCCGGGCGCTTCTGGGCGGCATTTCCGTAAGGATCTGCCTTCAGGTAAGTGAGGCCTCCCTTCAGCTTCAGCTCAAATTTGTAGATATCTCCCGGCTTTACATCCGGTATAAAAAGCTCAAAGATGCCGGAATCCCAGAGACGCCGCATCTGGTGAGCCCTTCCGTCCCAACTGTTGAAATCCCCCACCACACTGGCCCGCATCACATTGGGGGCCCACACCGCGAAATAAGTACCGGAAATCCCGTCGATAACCATGGGATGGGCTCCCAGTTTCTCATACACGGTATAGTGGATTCCGTTCTTGAACTTCTCCGTGTCCTTCCGGGTGATCTGGGGTGCAAAACGGTAGGCCTCACCCCTGGTATATTCTTTTCCGTCCCTTCCCCGGACCTGGTAATGGTAAGCCGGCAGGCTGCCCTCTTTTCCGGACACAAAAGCCGCAAAGAAGCCGTCCTCGTCCGCCATTTCCATCTCCACGGTTCCGCCCTCTTCCTCAAATACGATGGAAGCCGCTTCCGCCCCCGGGAAATAGGCCTGCACCACTGTCTGCCGCCCGGATTTGTGGGGGCCCAACAGCTCGTGGGGATTGTCGGATTCTGAATAGACAATCTCCTCGATTCCCCGCCAGTTCATCAGTCCATACAGTTTTTTGTTCATGCTTTTTGTCCTTCCCTTCCTGTTAGTATTTCATATGAAAGTTGCCACTTTACCATCTTTTTTCACAGCTTCTTCCCCTGCTTTTCATTGATTGAAACGCCTCTGATCCAAACCTTTTAAAATGAGAATAGTTCAAGGAACTGCCGATTGCATTCGGTTCGATTCATGTACCCGGTTCCAAAAACTATGCCTGGCTCCTGCAAGCTTTATTCCCTTCAATCCAGGGCATGCAGGAACAGCCCGCTGCGCAGTTTGGGTTCAAACCAGGTGGATTTCGGCGGCATCAGCCTCCCCGCGTCCGCCACGGCGAAGAGCTCCGCCATGGAGGTGGGGTACATGGAAAACGCCACTGCCAGGCCTGTCCTGCCCTGCCCCGTACAATTGCATCCTTCTGCGCCGGAACCGTCCTGCTTTACCTGCCCATTCCCGGCGCTGTTTTCCGCCGTGGAAGCGTCCCGCTCCATCCGCACCCTGCGCTCCAGTTCCTTCAAGCCCCGGATACCGCCCACAAAATCAATACGCTTGTCCGTCTTGGGATCCTGTATGCCAAGGACGGGGCCAAGGAGGTGGTTCTGCAGCAGAGAGACATCCAGTCCGTCCACCGCATCCTCCGACAAAATGGCGGGCCTTGCCGTGAGACAGTACCATGCGCCGTCCAGGAACATGCCGAACTGCCCCTTCCGCCGGGGACGGTACGGCGCTTCCGGCGCGCTTTCCACCTGGAAAGCTTCGGAAACCTTCTCCAGAAACGCCTCTTTCCCATAACCGTTCAAATCGCGCACTACACGGTTGTAATCCATAATATGCAGTTCCTCGTCAGGAAACAGCACGGAGAGGAAATAGTTAAATTCCTCCTCCCCGGTGTAATCCGGTTTGGCCTCCCGGCGCATCAGTCCTACCTTTACCGCGGAGGCACAGCGGTGATGGCCGTCTGCAATATAGATGGAATCCATCTGCGCAAACCGCTGCCGAATGGCGGCAAACGCAGCCCCTTCTTCCATGGAATTCTCTTCTTCCATGGAATTCTTTTCTTCCATTATTGCCCACACCTTGTGTCCGATGCCGTCCTCCGACACAAAGGCACAGGCCGGAGCCTCCCTCTTCACCGCGCCTATAATCTCACGGAGCGCCGGATCCGCCCGGTATGCCAGAAAAATAGGCCCCGTCTGCATATTGCACACATCCACATGGCGGATTCTGTCCTGTTCCTTGTCCGCCCGGGTATTTTCATGCTTTTTAATGATGTTATTCAGATAGTCATCTATGGAAGCGCAGGCCACAATCCCCGTCTGGCTCCTGCCGTTCATGGTCAGCTCATATAGATAATAACAGGGCTGTCCCTCTTTCACGAACCGTCCTTGGGCTATCTGCCGCTGCAGGAGGGCAGCCGCACGCCGGTACACTTCCTCCGCATAAGTGTCCACCTCCGGGCCGAAGCCTGTCTCCGCGCGGTCTATGGCTAGAAAGGAATCGGGGCTGCGCCTGACCTCCTCCGCGGCCTCCTCCCTGTTATATACATCATAGGGCAGAGCGGCGATTCTGCTTTCCAGTCCCGGTGCAGGGCGGTAAGCGGAAAATGGTCTGATATTTGCCATCTTTTCGTTCCTCTTTTCTTATCCTTTTCAGAAATATTTCAAAAATATGTCCGCAATTCTGTACTGCTGAAATTTACTGATTCCTTTTACGAGCCTTTGCATCGGCAAACCTCTGAACCACATTGTCCACCCAGAAAGTGATGAAAAAATCAGCAATCTCCGCAATCCCGTTTACAATAAAATCAAACATGCCAGTCTCCTTTCTATTTGTCATACATCTATCACCTTTATTTTCTGACAAACGTATCACTTTTATTTTCCGGCAAACG